>JAPLGJ010000052.1 GCA_026390215.1 Caldisericota bacterium | reverse complement strand
CGGTGGGCTTCGCGTGGCTCAGTTCAACTTCAGTTCGTTGTTTCTGGTCAAGGGCATGCCCTCGGTAAGGCGTCAGTATGTCAATCTCCTGATCGCATCGTGTGATCGCACCTATCTGGAAGCACTGTCTGCATATGCGGCCGTCACAGCGCGCAAGACTGCCTTGTTGCGGCAGTCGGGTTCTGGCGTTGTCGACGCCTCCCTGCTGGATCTGTTTGACGAGCAGATCGTTACCCTGACGACCACTATTTATGCGAAGAGGAGGGCAGCTCTCGCTGCGGTAGGTTCGGCGATGACGAGCCTGATCGCCGATGGGTTGTTTGAACCGCTTGCGGATGTGTCCGTTCTCTATGACCCACGGCCAATTTCCACCGAGTCCATCCGTGCGCTCCGGGGCAGGGAACTGGCGCGGCATGCCTGTCTGGCCGGGTGTCACCTCGACGACTTTCTCCTGCTCCGCAAGAAGAGGCAGTTGCGGGACACAGCGTCGCTGGGAGAGGCGAAGATGGTGTCACTGCTGCTTACCTTTGCCGGTGCCGAGTACATACGGATGGTCACAGGGGAATACCCGGTCCTCCTGCTAGATGATCTGGAAGGCGATATCGATATGCCGAACCTTGATCGACTGATGCACCTGGTGGCGAGATTCGAACAGGTCTTCATCGCATCCTTCGATGTTGCGCGTCTTGGAGGCGGACTGAACGCCACGTCCGTACGGCTGTGAGAAGACAGGACAACAGTATGCAGCGGATCGGAGAGGTCATCGAGGAGATGCGACGCACCGGTCGCCTGGACAAGGGCATCATGGTCCAGTCTCTGGGCGATGTCTGGCCCGCCGTCCAGTCGTTATGGAGTGAGCGCACTATTGGCACGTACGTCGCCCGCAACTCTCACCCGGCTGAGTTCAAGAATGGAACATTGACGATCCTCTGCGCCAATCCGTCCATCATGCAGGTCCTGTCTGAGCAGAAAGCCCTCATTGTAGAACGGTTGAATGCTCACATGGGAGGCAAGCTCGTGACTGACCTGTCCTTTGGTCTCGACAGCGTTCACGAGGTCCGCATCCATCGGCCGCAGCTCACGCCTTCTGTTTCTGCACTGGATCCGGACTCTCTGGCTGCCACGACCCAGCTGTCTCCGGGGCAGAAGGAGAGAGCCGAGAAGGCGGTTCAGGACATCAAGAACCCTGCTCTTCGGCTTTCGTTTCTGCATGCCTATGAGGCCTGGATGCGCTGGGACATCTGGCGACACCAGGAACAGCAGAAACGCAGGACGAACCGGGCGACGTCAAGGAAGTACTGACACTATCCACAGGTACTGTGGATAACTCTTCAAGATGCAGACATGTTGTCCACAGCGGGCTCCAGCCCGCCCAAGGTTTCACAGGAGCCTGTGGACTGCTGTGCAACCAGAACCCATGATCAACAGTGTTGTTGAGACCCATGCACATGTGTGTTTCGCAGATATTCACAGCATCCTGTGGATAACCTGAACGGCGAAGAGCCACGGATACAACTTCGTTGACTTGCGCCCATGTATGGTAAAATGGACACATGAGAACAAAAGTTGCATTGATCGCGCATGACCGCAAGAAGCCCGAGATGATCGCACTGTGCAGGGATTACCAGGAGATGCTGGCTCAGGAGGAGCTGGTTGCCACAAAGAGCACAGGTGGCCTCATCGAGGAATTGACCGGCCTTCACGTCACCAGGG
>JAPLGJ010000007.1 GCA_026390215.1 Caldisericota bacterium | reverse complement strand
ATTGGGGGCTCTGCCAAGAGCATGGGAGTCACGGTCGTCGAGTAACGGTTTCATAGCGCACGTGGGAGGAGTCTTCTCCACGTAACCACGGAGGTAATGCATGAGCAAGAAGGGAAAGAAGTATCAGGAAGTGGCGAAGCTTGTCGACCATGCCAAGATCTACACATTGGATGAAGCCGTCGAACTGCTCCCCAAATTGAGGACTGCCAAGTTCGATGAAACGGTCGAGGTCTGCATCAAGCTCAGCGTCGATCCGAAGCAGGCTGACCAGAACGTTCGTGGCGTCGTGACACTTCCGGCCGGCACGGGCAAGACCGTCAGAGTTGCCGTGTTCACCAAGGGCGACAAGACTGCTGAGGCTCAAGAGGCAGGCGCCGACTTCGTAGGTGGCGAGGAACTCGTCGAGAAGATCAAGGGCGGCTGGCTGGACTTCGATGTTGCAATCGCAACCCCGGACATGATGGCAACGCTTGGAAAGGTAGCCCGCGTTCTGGGGCCACGTGGATTGATGCCCAACCCCAAGGCGGGCACAGTGACGCTGGAAGTAGGGAAAGCTGTTCGCGAGTTCAAGGCTGGCAAGATCGAGTTCCGTGTCGACAAGGTCGGTACGATTCACTGCCCTGTTGGCAAGTCGAGCTTCACTCCTGCAGCCATCAAGGAGAACTTCATGTCTCTTTTTGAAGCGATCCAGAAAGCTCGGCCTTCATCGGTCAAGGGGACCTATTTGGGCAAGACTTATATGGCGCTCACCATGAGCCCCGCAATCCGACTGGACACGAGCAAACTCTAGAGTACACTTCTACTACAAGTAGTAGCCCAAGACAGCGAGCGGGGATCATCCCCTCAATCTTGCCCGCCGAGGCGTTTGCGCTTATTGACGATGTGCAATACGGCTCTCTGTTTTTGGCAGAGAGCTTTTCTTTTCTAGGCAAGGAGGAGGTGAAACATGCTAACTAAGGATCAGAAGAAACAACTTGTGGACGACCTTGTCAAACAGGTGAAGCGGTCAGAGTCCCTCGTGTTCGTGGGTTATGAGGGTCTGAAGGCGTCGTTCGTTGCGAACGAGCGCAAGAAGCTGACGAAGCAGGGTATTGAGTATGTCGTTGTCAAGAATACTCTCCTCGAGCGTGCCATGAAGGAGGTCGGTCTGACATTGCCGGAGTCTCTGTTCACACAGATGACGGCCATCGGACTTGGCAAGACCGATCCATCCATTCTCGCCAAGGCTTTGTACAAGAAGCCAACCAACAAGCCTGGTGAACAGCGCTTCGTCATCAAGGGCGCAATCGTTGACGGGAACTTCTTCGACGAGCCGATGGTCGAGCGACTCGCACTGTTGCCGACCAGGGACGAGCTCATCGCGCAGGTGTGCCGCGGCATGAACGGGCCTGTTGCAGGGCTGGCCATGGCACTGAAGCAGACTGTAAGCAGTATTGCCTATGCACTTGACAAAGTCCGTGAGCAGAAGGCTCAGGTCGCACCGCAAGCATAACATCATCCAATAGGAGGAATGACATGACCAAAGAAGAAATCCTTTCAGCTATCGAGAGCATGACCGTTCTTGACCTTGCAGATCTCGTCAAGATGATCGAAGAGAAGTTCGGCGTTTCTGCTGCTGCCCCAGTTGCTGTTGCTGCTGCTGCCCCGGTGGCCGTTGCCGAAGCGAAGACTGAGTTTGACGTTATCCTCAAGACCGTTGGCGAGAAGAAGATCGAGGTCATCAAGGTTGTCCGCGAGATCACCGGCCTCGGCCTCAAGGAGTCCAAGGATGTCGTCGATGGTGCTCCGAAGCCCGTCAAGGAGCACATTCCCGAGAAGGAAGCCAACGAGATCAAAGCCAAGCTCGAGGCTGCCGGCGCTACTGTCGAGGTCAAGTAGTCTCTACAGAATCTCCGCAACAATTGTCCAGGCGACGCTGAAGCGTTGCTGGACCTCAAGGGCAGCTGCTTCAGCAGCTGCCCTTTCTGCGTATATGCCGAAAACAGCACTGCCTGAGCCGCTGAGGCCAGCGAGAACAGCGCCACTTGCGAGGAGCATACTGCGAATGCTGAGGAAACTAACCGTGTTGTCGCCAAGAGTCGCCTCAAAGGAGTTCAGCCTGGAGGCACCAGAGCTGGGCAACGGTTCAAGCTTCCGGAGGGCTTCGAGAACTGATTCAAGCGAGGCAGAAGGGTCCACGGCCGAAGTCCCTTTGTCGGCCATGGCACTGTCCAGCAGTCCATAAGCGTTTCGGGTATCCACGCGAAACCCCGGGAGAGTTATGCAGCACGAGAGATGGGGGAATCGCGGCAGCGTTTCTACCTGGTCTCCCGTACCGCGTACGATGCAGGGACCTGACTCGACGAAGAATGGAACGTCTGAGCCGACCTGACAGGCGATAGCATGAAGCTGGCTTCTGTTGAAGGGGAACCCGTGTAACTGATTGAGGAGGAGAAGCATTGTGCCCGCATCGCCGCTTCCTGCACCCAGGCCAGTTTGTTCGGGGATGCGCTTGTCGAGGTGTACCTCTATCTGGAAGGACGGTCGGCCGGGGGCAGGGGGGCATGAATCGACGAATGCGTTCCATGCCTGCTGGACTGTGTTGCCAGGGACAAGGTCCGGCCTGTTGGACGAAAGGAGAAACCCCGGCGTCTCGGAGAGCGACGTATCGACGATGAGGCGATCGCCGAGCGCGATCGGAAGAAACAGGGATTCGAGTCCGTGCAGCGTGGAACCCTTCTCCTTCGGCAGCACACGCAGCCAGGCATTGATCTTGGTTCGTGTCTCAACTGTCAGGCGCATTGCATCTTCCCGATGGTCAGTGCTCCTTGGGTGCTCATATTCTGAGTATAGCCATGACCAGACGAGATACCACTTGCTGACAAGAGCAACCGTGGGCGTTGGTTCGCTGCGGGACGAACCCGGAAACGCGGTCCGAAAGAGGGAAACTGAGAGATTGACGTGGCCACCCCGGATTGATAGTATCATATTGGTATACTGCTTGACATTCGTCGATGTCCGGATGGGCTGGCCCTGAACCAGAATCAACTGACAAGAAGTGGCTGGCAAGCGTCGAAGCTTCGGTCTATGTGAGGTCTGACAGTCAATCTCTGACTGGGATTTCGAAACACGGAGGCTAGGATATGCCAAGTTGGTTCTGGTGGATTGTCATCGGTATCGCCGCAGGTTGGCTTGCGGGACAAGTCATGAAAGGCAGTGGTTACGGTCTATTGGGCGATCTGATCATTGGTGCGATCGGCGGCTACATCGGCGGATGGCTGTTCGGAAAGCTGGGGATTGCCGCAGGAAGCGGACCGGTGGGAGCCATTATTACGGCAACGATAGGCGCGATATTGCTGATCATCGTGTTGCGGGCTCTAAGGGGCGGAAGGAGATAGCCCGCTAGCGAGTCGAACAATTGCCCGCACCGAAACCGACAGCCTGATCGAATTTCGACGGAGCACTATCACACCGTCGGACCGGTCGTCAGGTGAGTGCGGGTTGTATCGTGCCCGTCGATGAACCCAACCACGGACCGATCAGGTTTTCTGCCCTGCTTGGACCAAGGATGTTCCTTCTGATGGAAAACAGGAAGACCCCAAGGGGAAATCCCCTTGGGGTCTTGTCTCATGCAGGCAACGAGAATGCCGAGAGATTCAACTCTGGCTCCCCGAGTAGGACTCGAACCTACAACCCCCGGATTAACAGTCCAGTGCTACCACCGTTGAGCTATCGGGGAACGCAACACTAATTGTAGTGTTGGCGGCTCGTATGTCAAGATGCCGACTGTCAATCAGGTCTGAGAAGGCGACCGTCTTCGATTCGACGACGTACGATGTCGGATGACATTGCCGTCGTTGTGCATGTCCTCCTCGCTCATCCCATTCTCCTTGGCAATCATCTCCTTCAGCTTGCGCTTGGCTTT
>JAPLGJ010000014.1 GCA_026390215.1 Caldisericota bacterium | reverse complement strand
CTGCCGCTGCCGGTTGCGCTCCTTGCACACTTGTGGCGGAAGCTCGAACAGGATAGCCATGCATGGACGGTGATAGCGGGCTGCGAGCTCCAGTAGTGGCCGGCGCGCTTTCGCCTGGACGTTCGTGGCATCGACGACCGTGATGCGGCCGGCGCGCAGACGCTGTTCGACGATACAGTGCAGGACTGCAAATGCGGCAGCGGTCGCAGCCTGGTCCGCTTCGTCGTCCGCGACGATGGCGCGGCAGGCGTCGGACGATACGATGTGGGTCGGCTTGAAGTGCTGTTGAGCAAACGTCGACTTGCCCGACCCGGATGGGCCGACGAGGACGACGAGCGTCCCCTGCGCGATGCCGGGTCTAGTGAACTGTGTGGTCATGGAAGAAGGTACCCCCTTGCCGTCAGCAGGTCGAGGTAATGCCGTGCTGCGTGCACGGCGGCTGCCGGCGCATCGAATTCAGCAGTGGCCAGCTTCAGCGCATCTTCGCGTTCCACGTCTAACTGGATGAAGTTGACGACTTCTGCCTTGAGGTTGGACCAGCAGGGGAAGTCGCGCATCAGGCGGTCATTCCACTGGAGGTCGTCTGTGGTCATCCACACCTCCTCGATGGGACCGATGACCGGAACTCTGGGCTGGAATGCCGGCATGGGAGCAGTGGCGCCTGTTGCGGCCAGTTCAGCGCGGACGACAGGGGTGTCGGCGGTCTCCTGCAGGGCGAGGAGGGCGGCACGGGTGCGCCGAGCCACCCAGTCCCGTATCAACGGGTCGTTGTACCGTACGCTGTCCGCCAGTCCCTGTTCGCGTATGCGGGCTGCGACGACGGCGGCGCGCTCATCCGGGATGCCGGAGACAAGATCCGCGAGCGTATCCAGAATGCCGCGGCCCACCCATGCAAAAGACTGAACGCTGGACTTGTCCGGTGTGTCGTCGCTGGAGTGATAGTAGCGGTCGGGCCACTGACTCAGCAACAGAGCGGGGACATGGATGCTCGCATCGTTGAGGACAGCATGGTCGGAACCCCATGTGAACCCGGTCAGCATCAGGCGGAAGTCGTGTGTGGTCAGGTTGACCGCCATGAGGTCCGAAATGAACGACGGCAGTGACCATGGGGTCGCGGTGACTTCAAGTGTGGAGCCTGTCTTTGTCTGGTCTTCGCCGACCATGTCCAGGTCGATCGCGCACGCCAGGTCGGGCTTCTGGTCGGCAAGCCACGCGATGGTGCCATAGAACTCGGGCATCCACAAGGCGACGATCTCGCGTTCCAGCGGCACAGAACAGAGAACGCGCACGAGTTCGGCCAGCAGGGCGGCCCCGCTGGCGTTGTCGTTCGCCCCCGGCCGGGGGTGGCACAAGTGGGCCAGCAGGAGGATGGGCTTCCGCGGCCCCGGCGTCCCCATGTGAGCTTCCAGCACCTGCAGGTCACCCGTGCCGGCGTCGGCGTCGAAGAAGGCATCGACTTCGACAGCTTCTTCCCGAACCAAGTCTTGCAGACGTTTGAACGTGCGGTGGCTAACGTTGAAGCCGAAGCCCTCGCCCTGCGCCTCGGACCCGAACGAGGCATAGTTCACAGTGTCGGGCATCTCCTCGGGCGTCCGGCCGATACGGGTGTCCTGTGCTGGCATGAAGTTGGAGATGACACAGCGCGCCCCACGCTTGGCGACAGCTTCACGGTAGACGACGGGAGGCTTGCCCGTGGCAAGGACAGCACAACCCTCGACTGGCTGAGCGTACTCAGTGTCTTCTGTTCCGGACCTGACGTCGACGACACGGAGACGCTCGATGCCGCGACTTGGTCCGGACAGGAAGATTCCGCCGATGGGCGCCATCCTCAGGTCGGGGATCAGCCACTCGCCAGTGGACAGACGCAGGGAGCCGCCCTTGAGGTTCCAGGGGCGTGGCATGAGGTATCCCTGGCACGCGGTGGTGGATGCATAGTGGCGCACAGTGTATGGTCCAACGAATTCCTGCAATCTGGCGATGGCGTCGACAAGTCCCTGACCACCCTTCGAACGATGCAGGAGGGCAAGGTCGCGCTCCAGCTCCAGTGCGTTCTGCGGGCAGAATTCCCGGAGCAAGTCTTGGCGGAGCGTCATCGCTCACCGGCAGCCGGGTTGCGCAGGTCAGCCTCCAGCAGGTCCATGTACACCATGTCGTAGCGCACGCGGTCGCGGACGACGGATTCACGGAAGCAGCCAAACTCCCGAAACCCGATCTTCCGATAAGCCTTGTTGCCACGGGTGTTAATGGACAGATGCCGCAGAAAGATGCTATGCAGGTTCAGCTTGTCAAACCCGTAGCGGCACAGGAGGTAGAGTGCTTCGCTGCCGTACCCCTTGCTGTGATACTCCTTCTCGCCCACCAGGATGCCGACCTCGGCGGTGCCTTCCCTGTCGTTGATGTCGAGTAGGGTGCAGGCACCGATGAGCTTCTGGTCGCTGGTGAGGCGGATGTCCATGTGGACCATGTGATGGCTGGCAGCCTTGGCGACAACATCATCGTACCAGGCGTATTCCTGCTCCAGTGTGGACACCTTGCCATAGTCCAACAGATAGATGTTCAGTTCAGGGTCTGTGATCCAGCGCAGGTATGCCGGGACATCCTCACGGCATGCAGGCGTCAGGACGACCTTGGTTCCATTCATGATGACAGGCAGGTTCTCCATGCTCCAGCCTCCTCAGGATCGATGAGACCAGCATACCCACAAGGGCATTGTGGTGCAAGCGTTCAGGCGGCCGCTCCACATGTCACAGGACTCCGTCGTTCCCCAGAGAGGCGGGAACCCACGGGTAAGGCAGGTCTGTAGTCACGTACCACGGACTTTTCTTGACACCAAGCCTTCAGAATCTATACTATTTGTGCTCAAGAACAAACCGGCTTCAGTCCCGTCGTGGATTGTCGCTGTGGCCATACGCCGTCGTGCGTGTGGCTTCAGGTTCTGCGCCGTCGTGCGCCGTACCTCCGGTGAGATGGGGCGTGCTGTCGCCCTCATTTGCCATCTGCCTCGGAGGATTGCGCTGTGTACACCGGTATTCGTCGTTCCGTCTGTCTCGTCCTGATCGCCACTGTCATGGTTGTCGCCGGCTTACCGTTCGCGACCGTACAGGCGTCTTACCGGCCAGTGTCTTCCGTCATTCTCACCGTGGGGAGCCCCACCATGAGCGTGAACGGCTTTCGCTTCTCAATTGACCCTGCAAATCCGAACGTCGTCCCCATTGTGGAGGCAGCCTGGAGCAGAGCCATCGTGCCGATTCGCAGCGTCGTGGAACTGACCGGTGGCGAGGTGAATTGGATCCCCTCCAGCAGAACGGTGCACGTGTCGCTGGAGTCACACGTAGTCGAACTGACTGTGGGGAATGCCAGTGCGCGAGTCGACGGCCGCACAGTGTGGATCGACACAGACCACCGGGTCGTGCCGACCATCGTTCTCGGTCATATGATGATTCCTGTGCGGTTTGCTGCAGAGTCGCTCGGAGGCCTCGCAGTATGGAACGTCCTGAGCAGGACAATTTCTCTCACCCTGCCCAAGCAGATGGAGCAGGTCACTGACATGATGGGGCACACCGTGACCGTGCCGCGCCGCGTCGTACGCATCGCGACCCTTTCCGCAACCGCCACGCAACTCGTCTTTGCCGTCGGAGCACAAGACCAGCTCGTTGTCGCGAGCTTCGGTTCCGCTGTCAAAGGGAAGGCCATGGCGGCGATCTATCCGCGGATGACCCAAGTCCCCGAGGCTGGTAGTCAGAACGCGGCCAATATCGAAACGCTGCTTGCCGCACGTCCGGACATCGTTCTGACAGAAGACGGTCCCGCGCTGAATCAGATGAAGGCAGTCGGACTGCCGGCGTACGCGTTCTCGGTCGAGCAGCCGGGACAACTCACGGAGGCTATCCGACAGATGGGAGTGTTGACTGGGCACGCGGCAGAAGCAGCTGTCTCGCTTGACCTGCTGGCTGCGAAGATGAAGGACGTCGCGGACGCAGTTGAGGCAGTGGAACCAGCGAGGCGCCTCAGAGTGTACGTCGCCGGGACGGGCATTTTCAAGACCTTCGCCGGTGACTTCTTTCAGACGTTCATGGTGAGGAACGCTGGGGGTGTGAGCGTTTCCGAGCGGCTGACCGGCGGCAAAGTTGACGTTTCGCCTGAGCAGGTGCTCATCTGGAACCCGGACGTCATCATCCTCACGTCTTACACTAGAGACACCGTGAGCGACGTCCTCGCCAACCCCAAGTTGCAGAATGTGGCGGCCGTGACGAGCCGCAGGGTCTACGTGATGCCGAGGTATGTCGTCTCATGGGACATGCCGGTCCCTGAGTCGTTCCTGGGCACGATGTGGCTGGCCCACAAGTTGTATCCTGATCGAGTCAGGTTCGACATGTCTGCCGAGATCACGCAATTCTATCACCAGTTCTATGACTTCACTGTCCCCGCGGCCGACCTCGCAGAGCTTTCCCGGTGATGCATGGAACAATTCCGCCCGTCAGTCGTCGACGTCCAGGACCTTGGCTTCGCCTACGGAGAGGCGACAGTCCTCCACGACCTCACGATGGCGGCGGTTCCCCGCGAGGTCTTCGCCATCGTTGGGCCGAACGCGGCTGGCAAGACGACGCTTCTTCGCTGTATCGAGCGGATCCTGACCCCACGAACCGGGACGATCCGCATCGACGGGCGCGACCTGAAGTCACTGTCTGCACGTGACGTGAGCAGACGTGCGGCTTCCGTTCCACAGTCTCATGCTCCTGCGTTTCCGTATACCGTCCAGGACATCGTGCTCATGGGACGCAATCCCCATCTGGGCGCTGCTGCTCAGCCAGGCGCACATGATGTGGCAGTGGCGCAGGAAGCCATGAAGGAGCTTGGTATACGTGCAATCGCCGCTCGTCCCTACACCCAGCTCTCCGGGGGGCAGCTTCAACTGGTCCTGCTTGCCCGCGCGTTGACGCAGGAGGCACATGTCCTGCTGCTGGACGAGCCGACGGCGCACCTGGACTTCCGAAACCGGCACCTGGTGCTGAGCACCATACGCGGCCTTGCCGTCCGGCGTGGGTTGACCGTCATCATGACTGTCCATGACCCCAACGATGCCATGCAGTACGCCGACCGGGTGGGACTCGTGAGTGACGGGGGCCTAATTGCTCTCGGAACTCCGGACGAGGTCCTGACGGCCGACAACCTGGGACGGTTGTATGGTATGCCCATCGATGTTCTGACGGACGGCACACGGCGCGTGATTGTCGCGGGGACTGATTCATGAGGCGCGGGCGGTTCCTGCCGACCTTGCTGCTCATGTGGGTGGGCGTGCTGGCGGTACTCCTGGTGTCGCTGTGCCTCGGCCGCTATCCCGTCGCCCCGAAAACGGTCCTGCAGGTGCTGGTCGCCAGGTTCGCACCAATTGCTCGCACATGGGACCCGACCGTCGAGACGGTGGTCTGGCAGGTACGCCTACCCCGCGCCCTGGCGGCTGCACTGATCGGGGCCGCGCTCGCTTCTGGCGGAGCAGTCTTCCAGGGGCTGTTCCACAACCCGCTGGTCTCGCCGTACGTCCTGGGTGTCTCCTCGGGAGCTGGGTTCGGGGCTGCGGTCGCTATCCTCGTGGGCGCAAGCGCTGCGGTCACGCAGGCCTCGGCCTTCGCGACAGGAGCTGTGGCGGTGTCGCTGACATGGCTGATCGCCCGTTCCGGACGCGACCGGTCGCACATCACCCTGGTGCTCGCGGGCTTCGTCGTCGGCAGCTTCTTTGCGTCCCTGGTGGCGGGCGCTCAATAT
>JAPLGJ010000131.1 GCA_026390215.1 Caldisericota bacterium | reverse complement strand
AACGCCCGTCAGCAGCAAGGCGATCAGGGCCGCGAGTACCGACGGATGCTCACGAATCCGGCGCATGCCCTCGGCGGGACGTCTCACAAACAGGAACAGCAGATCGATGAAATATCCCACGTCTATCTCCTTTTCATGTGCAGCGACTGCCAAAAGGCACACTCGGCAGGCATCTACGTGCCTGACACGGAGCGCGCGTTCCAGTATACCGAGGAACCGGCCCCAACCAACGGCGAGTCCTGCTGCCGGGCGTCACAACTTGTTGACGCGCCCTCAGCTGCGCTCATACTTAGGAGAGACGAGCAGACTCGTCGGAGGTGCCCAGTGCTGTTCGACACGATCTTCGTCATATCGGCGGCAATCATCATCGCCCGGAACCTGTTTACGAGGCAGGGAAAAATTGGCATATCCCTTTTGGCAATCGGTCTGTCTGCACTCCTGACAGCCTCGCTGACACCGTACTACGTCAGTTTCATCAGGCTCCCGAATCAAGGCCTTGCCACCGTCGCCTACTACATCGTGACCTATCTGCTGTTGTATGTTCTGATCGCCGTTCCGGCCATCATCCTCTCATCGATCATCAAGATCGCCATCACAGGACTTCTGTTGGGACTCGTGACGCATCTTCTGCCCATATCCGTGTCGGCCGCTCTCGTTGGCGAGAGCCGCGTCTACCCCCTGATGGCACCCCTGTTTGCCAGACTTCCTCCGATCGATGTTCAGGCACTGGGAAGCTGGCTCCGGAATCTTCTGCCTGGAAGCCCCTAGGCGACCTTCAGGACTCCTGGCGGGTCACCTTGTCGGGTGTGCCGGGTTCCACATGAACGACAACCTCATCAACGGACGGGACAGACACCTTGATCCGCTTTTCGACTTGCTCAGCAAGCTCGTGTCCTGATGCGACGGAGATGGTCGGCAGAACGTTGAGATGAAGGTCGACGACGAGATCACTGCCCTCGAACCGTGTGCGAATGCTATGCGCATCCTGGACCCCCAGAATCGACTCCGCAGCAGTTTTGATACTCTCCACCACGCCCTGGTCCGCGCTTCGACCGATGAGAATGTTCATGTTGGGCAGGAGGATGCCCAGAGCGAACCTGATGATCAGCACAGCAACGATAACGGTGATGATGGGATCGAGCACCGTCCACCGCTGTCCACCGACAACGGCAGCGGTAATGCCTACGAATGTGCCAAACGAGGACATCGCGTCGGAACGATTTTCCCAGGCGTTTGCGACAATCCCCTGGTTGTTCAGCTTCTTTCCCCATCGGAGGTTGTAGTGATACAGATACTCCTTGCATACTGCCGTGGCAAGAGCCCCAGCCATCGCAATCCAGCTGATCTCGTATCTCAGGCCGTGGTTGACGATCTGATCAACTCGGATAATCCCCGATCGCACAAAACTCGCGCCGACACCCAGTAGTATGAGGCCAAAAGCTGCAGCCATAAGCGTCTCGACACGTTTGTGACCGTATTGATGGTCCGCGTCTGCCGGTTTGGCAGCTATTCGCAGGCTGACAAGCAGAAGAATGTCAGTTACAAAGTCCGACGCCGAATGTACTCCGTCCGCCAGAACGGCCTGGCTGTGACCGAAGTAGCCTGCCAAGACCTTCAGAAGCGACAGGCTCAGATTCGCCCCTGCCACCCTCCATGTTATCCTCGTCCCCGTCCGGGCACGCTCAGCATCAATCAGCCCTGTCATTGTCATATATCCCCTCGCATCATATCGGTGTGGAGGTCCCACGGCAACGCCGCTGCAGTGACTGCCCGACTGTCCTAGTCTGATCCTCTCTGACATGCATCCTGGCCTGGACACATGCTGGAAGTATAGGACCGGGTGGTTCCCTGTCAACGAGACAGCACGGCGTGCACGTGAACTGGCATTGGGGGTTGTTGCCCCCACCAGCCCCTCCACCGGCACCGAGACCGTCTCACGGTTCCTCGTTGACAACTGACCCGGCGCCCGCTAGGCTATGTTCATCGACATGCGCGCTGTGGGAGCCGAGCCAGTACGACCGCCTGCCATTGGGAGGAACCATGGATGACAAGTTCGCACGAGAGGGTCTGACCTTCGATGATGTCCTGCTGATTCCCGGAAAATCGGATGTCCTGCCCCACGACGTCGACCTGGGCACACAGCTTACGCGCTCGATCCACCTGAACATCCCAATCGTCAGCGCTGCCATGGACACTGTCACTGAATCCACGATGGCAGTGGCAATGGCATTGGAAGGCGGGATTGGCTTCATCCACAAGAACATGTCTGTCGAACGCCAAGCCGTGGAAGTCACCACGGTCAAGTCAATCTGCATGCACACACCCGCCTCCATAGCTCACCTCGATCCGCGGCAGACTGTTCTCGAAGCACACGACCTGTTGGAGCGCTTCAACGTTTTCGCGCTGCCACTCATGGTAGGACGCCGCCTGGTCGGCCTCGTCACTCCCTCAGATCTTGCCTTTGAAGAGTCGTCGACCCTTCTCTCGCAGCTCCTCCACGTGAGCTCGAAGATTGCAGTCCCGCCAGGCCTGGATGCACCTGCTCTCTCCACACATCTGGCAAAGTGGGGGATACAGGAACTTGCCTTGACCGGTACCGACGGACAATCGGCAGGTTTTGCGACAATCGGCGAAATGACGCGGACACTGGCATGTCCCGAGGCTGTGACAGACGACAAAGGCAGACTGCTTGTGGGGGCTGCAGTCGGCGTGGCAACCGACCTGCTCACACGAGCCCGATCGCTCGTCGAAGCAGGTGCAGACCTGCTGGTGCTCGACAGTGCCCATGGTCATTCTCTTGGCATCGTCAGAGCCGTGGCGCTCCTCAAACAGACATTCCCCGCCGTCCCCATCCTGGCAGGCAACGTAGCGACACCGGAAGCGGTTCGCGACCTGGTCATCGCCGGAGCTGATGCCGTGAAGGTCGGCATAGGGCCAGGCTCGATCTGTACGACCCGTATCGTAGCGGGAGTCGGCATGCCCCAGATAACCGCCATCTACGAGTGCGCCCAGGAGGCCCAGCGTCATGACGTTCCCCTCGTCGCCGACGGAGGCATCCGGTACTCCGGCGACATAGTCAAAGCCCTTGCGGCAGGAGGAAACACGGTCATGCTCGGCGGTCTTCTCGCCGCCACGGCCGAAAGCCCGGGCGACGTCGTCACGGCAGGGAACAGGCAGTACAAGACCTATCGCGGCATGGGATCCCTGGGCGCAATGGAGCAGGGAAGCAGCGACCGGTACTTTCAGGAGACCCGGTTCAAGCTGGTGCCCGAGGGTATTGACGGCCGTGTTCCCCTGAGGGGATCGGTCCACGACGTCCTGTATCAGTTGCTAGGCGGTCTTCGGGCGGGCATGGGCTACTGCGGCACACCAACAATCGACCTGCTGCGAAGTGAGTCCCGCTTTGTCCGAATCACAGGGGCTGGGCTGCGCGAGTCTCATCCCCATGACGTCGACATGACGAACGAAAGCCCCAACTACCGCGCAGAATGAATTCCACAGCGAACCACGAGCTTGTTCTCGTCCTGGACTTCGGTGGTCAGTATACGCAGCTCATCGCTCGTCGAGTCCGCGAGCTGCACGTTTTTTGCGAGATCATCCCGTTCGACACACCTCTCGAGACGCTGACTGCGAGGAACCCGAAGGCAATTGTCCTTTCCGGCGGCCCCGCCAGCGTCTACGCCGCTTCTGCCCCCGTCTGCGACACAGCCATTTTCGAAGTCGGGGTACCCGTCCTTGGCATCTGCTACGGCGCCCAGTTGATGGCCAACCTGCTTGGCGGGGCCGTGGAACACGCTCCAGCAGGAGAATATGGGAAAACAACTGTCCAACTGAACCAGGCTTCTTCTCTGTTTCGTGGTCTTCCGGCCGAGACCTCGTGCTGGATGAGCCACACCGACCGCATCGGAACGATCCCCCCGGGCTTCCGGACCATTGCGTCGACCTCGGCATGTCCGATTGCCGCCATGGAGAACCCTGACCGACGACAATACGGCATACAGTTTCACCCGGAGGTGGTTCACACACCCGTCGGCCGTGACGTCCTGCGCCACTTCCTTTTCGAGGCGGCAGGCTGCTCAGGCGACTGGACGATGTCCGGTTTCGTGGGCGATGCCATCCAGGACATCCGTTCGCGAATAGGTGATGAGCGCGCGCTCTGCGCCCTCTCGGGAGGTGTCGACAGCTCGGTCGCAGCAACGCTGGTGCACCGCGCCATCGCTGGTCGCCTCACCTGCGTGTTTGTGGATACCGGGCTGCTCAGGACGGGAGAAGGTGACCGTGTCGAGTCGGTGTTCCATCGTCGCTTCGATATGCCTCTTGTACGCATTGATGCCTCTGCACAGTTCTTCGCATCGCTGAAGGGTGTCACGGAACCCGAGAAGAAGCGCAAGGCGATAGGTGCGGCATTCATCGACTGCTTTGCCGAGCAGGCGCGTGCCATGCAGGGTATCCCGTTTCTCGTGCAGGGGACGCTGTACCCGGACGTCATCGAATCCGGAAGCTCCGTCGCCAGCACGATCAAGAGTCACCACAACGTCGGGGGGCTCCCCGCAGATCTCTCCTTCTCGCTTATCGAACCACTCCGTCTGCTATTCAAGGATGAGGTGCGCGACCTCGGCCGCGCTCTGGGGCTTCCAGAGGAACTAGTCGACAGACAGCCGTTCCCGGGTCCTGGCCTGGGCGTCCGTATCCTTGGCGAGGTGACACCCAAGAACGTTGACATCCTGCAGCGTGCGGACGCAGTCGTCGAACGAGTGATGAGAGCGTCAGGATGGTACACGAAGGTATGGCAGTCGTTCGCAGTGCTTCCCGGTATCCGAACCGTCGGCGTCAAGGGTGA
>JAPLGJ010000012.1 GCA_026390215.1 Caldisericota bacterium | reverse complement strand
GCAGCAGTAGCAGTGGATACACCAGCAGTGAGCCCCGCAATCATTGCCAGGACGACGAGAAGTGAGACAAATCTCTTCACGTTTACCTCCATAATTGGATGTGGTACACCTTGGGGCACATGTCAACGCTCCACCCATAAGATTAGGCATAACACCTCTTCGGTCAAGACGTACAATACCCCGCCCGCGGTGGGCGACCGGGGGGATTCCGGCAGGAGTGCAAGCCTAGAGATACTGCAGACGGCCCTCGACAACTGCTTGCAGGTTCTGGTGGTTGCGGAGGTATTCCTCGACGACGTCCCGGCCAGATGTGGCAAGCAGGCGGGGCTGTTCCAGCTGTGCCAGCTCTGCTCCGGTCAGCTGCAGCCCGACGGTCGAGTTCTTGTAGTGATATCCCTGCAGACAGATGGAGTACTGTGAGGCATCGTTGACCGGAATGCCATTCAGGGTCAGCGACGCCAGTTCACGCTTCGCCAAGTCGTACACCGCCTTCACACCGCTGTTCACCTGATAGTACTCGCCTTCCCCGTTACGGTTTTCCGGGCGCATGAACCCAGCGAATGCATGCTTGAGTTGTGCGCCGGTCACGACGAACCGGGTGACGGAGTCGTCATAGGGAAACAATGCCAGGTAGTCGCCCAGTGTGACGACGGGACCCAGCTCCGTCTTGCGGATGCTGCCGCTGCCGACGAACGCGACGTCGACACCTGTCTTCTCCTGGATCGCGTCGGCGAACAGGTTTCCGAGTTCCGTTTCACGTGTGCGTTCCGGATGGGTGAGCGTACGTGGAAACTTGGAGATGATACTGCCATACTTCTTGTCGACGACGTCCTTGAACCCATCGATGAACGCAGTAAGCTGCTCGTCGGGCTGGCAGTGAGCGCTGTCGATCGGGACCAGCCTCCATGTCCAGTCGACGATGCTGTTAGTGTCGTCGTCCACGGTGACGTCAAAGCGGCCAATCTGATCGGTGCCGGTACCCGCCTGTGCGATCAGGATGTTGTTCACGAGGGCGGGCTGCTCCAGGATTGTGTGGCTGTGCCCTCCGATAATCATATCGACGCCCCATGCAGGGTCCAGCAGGCCCGCAAGTTCCTTGTCGGACTCGAAGCCGATGTGGGTCAGCAGGACAGTCAGGTCGATGTCGTCAGTCTTGTAGGCGTTGCAGATCTTCCCAACCTCACTGGCGGCCTCCTGGAGCGTGATGAATGACGACAGCATGTTGTCGGTTTTCAGCATGTCGATGACTTTCTCGGTGATGATCCCAATGAACAGGATGTCAAAGCCGTCGACGTTCTTCACGACGTACGGTCTGAACAGGCGTTTGTTGTACTGCGTGATGTATAGGTTTGCGTTGACGATGGGGAAGTTGGCCATTTTCTCCAGGAAGAGCAGATGGGGCAGGCCGTAGTCGAACTCGTGGTTGCCCAGGGTGGCGACATCCGGCGCAAGGTAGTTCATGATCTCTATCGTGCTGATTCCCTTGTACTCGGCGTCGATGAGGGATCCCTGAACCATGTCGCCTGCAATGCAGTACACAACATTCTTTTCCTCATTCCGGACCCGATTGATGTACCCGGACAGCAGAGACAGGCCGCCGATGAGGTGGCCCTCTTCGCCGCGCATCTCTGCGAGAAAATCGCCGTGCATGTCGTTGCTGTGAAGGATCGTGAACCGTTTCGTGATACCCATGGTGGCCTCCTGTGGAGAATGGCAGTGAGAACCTGTGGAGACATTCTCTGAGACGAAGGTCCCGTGTCAAGCCTGCACCGCTGGTCATGAAGGCTGGTCACTCAATGGAGTAGATGCGCGTCACCTCACCATTGTCACGGGTGCGTGGCTGTGTATGATTGACCAAAAGGACTGGAGGAGACTATGGCGACGATAGAGGGCTTCGAGCAACTCGACATCAGGACGGGGACGATCATCGCGTGCGAGCCGTTTCCCCAGGCCCGCAAGCCTGCGTACAAGCTGACCATCGACTTTGGGCCCGACGTGGGAGTTAGGCACTCCAGCGCCCAGATCACAGCTCTCTACGCGCCGGAGCAGCTTGTTGGACACCAAGTACTGGGCGTCGTCAACTTTCCCAGCCGTCTCGTGGCGGGGTTCCCGTCAGAAGTGCTGGTCCTCGGCGTCTACACACCTGAAGGAGTGGTGCTGATCGGCGCAGACCGTCCGGTGCCCGACGGGCTCAGGCTCGGCTGATCCAGGTGTTGCGCCACAGCGCGCCGCGCCTATCATGAGAGAGAACCTCAATCAGGAGGCAACCATGGACGAAGACAGGAAGACATTCTACATCGGCACCGAGGTGGACCCGGCGACGGGTCAGGGCGGAGCCCCCGTTTTGTATCCGGGCAAGGACCTGACGACACATGGCATCATCGTCGGCATGACCGGGTCCGGCAAGACAGGCCTATCAATCGACCTCATCGAAGAGGCCCTGATCGACGGGGTCCCGGTGATTGCCATCGATCCCAAGGGGGACCTGGGCAACCTCCTCCTGACATTTCCGGGACTGAGCGCTGCGGAGTTCCAGCCGTGGATTGATCCGGCAGAGGCTGAGCGCAAAGGGCTCACGGTCGAGCAGACCGCCGCAGCCACCGCCGAGACGTGGCACAAGGGGCTTTCCGGTTCCGGCATTGCTCCCGAGCGAATCGCACAACTGAAAGCCAGTGCCGACTTTGTGATCTTCACACCAGGTTCGACTGCTGGCATCCCAGTCTCGGTCCTGCAGAGCTTCCGCAGGCCCGCGGGGGAACTCGGCGACGAGGAGACGCAGGAGAAAGTCAAGGGTGTCACCTCCGCCCTCCTCGGCCTGGTGGGCATTGATGCCGACCCGATTCGCAGCCGTGAGCATATCCTTATCAGCTCCATCATCAACGACACGTGGGGCAAGGGAACCGACCTGACCCTCCCAGACCTCATCGTGCAGCTGCAAAACCCCCCGTTCGAAAAACTCGGCGTCTTCGAGGTGGACACGTTCTTCCCGCCAAAGGACCGCCTTGACCTTGCCATGCGCGTCAACGGCCTCATCGCCTCTCCCTCGTTCCAGTCCTGGTTGAACGGCGCGCCTCTGGATGTTGAGACGTTCCTTCACGCGCCGGACGGCAGGCCGCGCTGCAGCATTTTCGCCATTGCACATCTGTCTGACGTGGAGCGCATGTTCTTTGTGACGCTCCTGCTCCAGGAGGTTCTGGGCTGGATGCGTCTCCAGCAGGGGACGGACTCTCTGCGGGCCCTGCTGTACTTCGACGAGGTGTTCGGGTACTTCCCACCGTACCCATTCAATCCGCCCTCCAAGGTGCCCCTGCTTACACTGATGAAGCAGGCGCGCGCCTTTGGGCTCGGCGTGGTGCTGGCGACCCAGAACCCAGTGGACATCGACTACAAGGGCCTCAGCAACGCCGGTACCTGGGTCATCGGCAAACTGCAGCAGGACGGGGACCGCGAGCGCGTGCTCGGCGGTCTCGAGGGAGCCCTGCAGGAAGGAGGCGGCACACTCGACAGGGCGTGGTTCAGCGGCGTTCTTGGCAGTCTCAAGCCGCGTCAGTTCCTGTTGCACAACGTCCATACCGCCAGGCATGTCGTCGTGCAGTCGCGCTTTGCGATGAGCTATCTGCGCGGACCCCTCACCAAGGCCCAGATTGGTCAGCTGATGGCGCCTCGCAAGATCGAGTTCGAGCATGTCACCCACGAGGCGTTGCCGACGTTGGGACCGTCACGATACCTGCCTGCGTTCCCCGACGGCGTCCCGGTCCAGTTCGCTCCCGTCCCGGCAGGGGCCACCCTCGACCCGTACCTGTTTGGCGAAGCGGACGTGGCCTACGAGGACAAGACGAGTGGGGCATTCGTGCAGGAGCATCTCCTGCTTGCCGTCCCGGTGTCGCAATGGCCTGCCGTCGACTGGACCACGGCGGAGCAGCTGCCCGAGGGCACGACGTGGTGGGACAAGGCTCCCGAGGGCGTGCTGTATGAGGAGGTCCCCGCGGACCTGCAGAAGCCAGTGTCCTGGAAGACGCTCACTGTACGCCTCAAGGACGTCCTGAAGGTCCGACCGCTGACGCTGCTGACGAGCAAGCCGTACAAGGTTGCCCAGCAGGACAGCGAAACGGAAGCCCAGTTCATGGCGCGGCTGGGCGTGCTGTCCGCTCCCGACATCACCGGGGCTGTCAACAAGGTGCAGGACAAGCTGCAGGAGAAGCAGCGCAAGCTGCAGGACGAGCTAACCGAGGCACAGCAGCGACTG
>JAPLGJ010000027.1 GCA_026390215.1 Caldisericota bacterium | reverse complement strand
GAGTCCCTCGATCCCGAGGTTCAGCACGCCGCTGCGCTCGGTCAGGACTTCCCCCAGTGTGGGAAGCAGAAGAATCGTCCCAGACTGGATGGCTCCGGCGAGCGCCTTGATCAGGATGTCGCCAAAGGTAGGATTCATGTAGCCCCCCGAGCCCTTTCGTCTAGGGCCCCCGAGCACTCTTTCCCAATGCCAGGGGCGCTTCTGAGGGGCGTACTCAGCCTCCTCGTCAGGATGACGCGGTAGTGCGTGACGATCTCTCCTGCCAGCAGGCAGAAGAGGATCGAACTCTCGATGACGCCGACGATGCCAAACGGAACCCTCATGACGATCTGAATCTGGTAGCCGCCCGCTTCGAGAGCCGCCAGGAGCACCGACACCCCCACGGCGACCAGCGGGTCGAGCCCTGCCAGCCATGCCGCGATGATGGCGGTATACCCATAGTCCGAGTTGATCTCGAGTTGCAGGACGCGCAGCACACCCGAGGTGTGCGCGATGCCGGCCAGGCCGGCAAGCCCTCCCGAGATGACCGCCGCGATGATGACCGTCTTGAACACATTGATGCCGGCGTACCTGGCCGCACGCTCGTTCTCGCCCAGGACTCTGGCCTCATACCCGAAACGTGTCTTCCGGATGATGATCCAGACGACCACTGCGGCAGTCAGTCCGAAGAATAGCCCGACGTGGAGTCGCGAGGGAGTCGCGAGGATCCGTGGAAGCTGGGCATTGAGGGCAAAATTCTTGGAAAGTGGAAACCCGTGGCTACCCGGATCGCGCCATGTGCCATACATGAAGAACCACAGGACATACGAGGCGATATAGTTGAGAAGGAGCGTCGCAATGACCTCGTTGACATTCCAGTACACCTTGAGAAGCGCAGGAATGATAGCCCATAGCGCTCCTCCAAGGGTACCGAGTGCCAGCATCAGTGTCAGCAGCAGCGGCCGAGACATCGTGGCCGGGCCAAACAGCGCCAGATAGGACCCACAGATGGCCCCAATGATGTATTGACCCTTTGCCCCGATGTTGAAGAACTTCATGCGATAGACGAGACAAAGCCCCACGGAAATGAGAATGAGAGGAACCGCGATCACCAGCGTCTCCGAGAAGGTATACGCCGACCCGAACGCTCCCTTGACAATAGCTCCATAGACTCTCAGCGGGTTGACCCGCTCGAACAGCATGACGACCGATCCCACGAGGAGGCCAAGCAGAACCGAACAGATGGGTACCAGGACGCGAAGCCGTACCGGCGTCTTGTCGCGCTTCTCGAATCGCAGCATCTCAGACCCCTCTTCTGGTCATGTCTTGGCGCCCACTGCGCCCGCCATCATGAGACCGATCTGCGCGATGTCCGCGTGGTGCGCGTCGACAATGCCGACGATGCGCCCCTCGTACATCACCGCGACCCGGTCTGCGACCATGAGAATCTCATCCAGGTCCTCGCTGATGAGCAGCACGGCCACCCCGTGGTCACGCTGTTCGAGCAGCGTCTTGCGCACGAACTCGGTAGCGCCCACGTCGAGGCCGCGGGTTGGGTGTTCTGCAATCAGGAGCCTCGGGTTCTCCTCAATTTCGCGGGCAAGCAGCAGCTTCTGCATGTTCCCGCCGGAAAGGACCTTGACCGGCGCATTCCGGAGCGGTACGGCGATGTCGAACTTCTTGATGAGTCCGTCAGCAAACGTACAGGCGGCACCGTAGTCGATGAATGTCCCCCTGCACATCGGCTCCTGCCGGTACTTCCGCAGCATGGCATTCTCGACGGTGGAAAGGTTAGGCACGAGGCCCACGCCAAGGCGATCGGCCGGTATATAGTTCACCCCTGCTGATGTCAGCGTGCACGGAGTCGCGTTGGTCACATCGATCCCCTCGACCGTGACGTGTCCACTGACGAGGTGGCGCAGTCCCGTGATACATTCCGCCAGCTCGACCTGCCCATTGCCGGCGACACCGGCGACACCCATGATCTCGCCGCCGTGGACGATGATGCTCAACTTGTTGAGAGACATGATGCCACGGTCATTGTACGCCCGAGCGTCTTCGACCTTGAGCACCTCTCGGCCCTGTTCGATGGCCTTCCGCTCCAAGCGGAACAGGACATCGCGCCCGATCATCATCTTTGCGAGCTCGCGCTCCGTGACGGAGGTCGTATCGACGGTGCCTACCAGCCGTCCCTTCCTCAGTACCGTGACGCGGTCGGAAACGGCCATGACCTCGTTCAGCTTGTGGCTGATGAAGATGATGGATTTGCCCTCCGATTTCATCTCCCGAAGGATGCCGAACAGCTCCTCAGACTCCTGCGGCGTCAGGACGGAGGTCGGCTCATCCAGGATCAGGATGCGAGCGCCCTTGAACAGTGTCTTGATTGCCAGATCCTGGCATAGGGATCGACACGGAAATTGTATTTCTTTGCTATGGCCTCGATTCGGCCGGCCACGGACTTCTTGTCTATGTAGAAACCCTGAGACTCCAGCCCCAGGATAACATTCTCGATGACAGAGAGAGAGTCGACCAGCATGAAATGCTGATGGATCATCCCGATACCGTGCTTCAGGGAATCGAGCGGCGAGCGCAGATCGACGCGTTTCCCCTCGATGACGATCTCTCCCTCATCGGGATAGTAAATACCGTCGAGAACGTTCATGAGCGTCGACTTCCCGGCCCCGTTCTCGCCCAGCAGCGTATGGATCTCACCCTTCCGCAATGCGAAGTCCACATGGTCATTAGCCACGATGCCCGGAAAGCGCTTGGTGATGTTGGTCATGACGAGCATCAGTTGTTCCTGGCCATCCATCTTTTCCTCCACAGAAGAAGAAAGGCTCCCCGGCGCAATGCCGGGGAGCCGCTACTGTTCTCTATGAACCGCCTTTTGGAATGTCGCCGATGACGCCCTGCACAAACCACTGCAGGTTCAACTGGTCAGCGTCGGACATGGTCGTTCCGGCAGGAACCACGGTCTCACCCTTCTGGTTGATCATGGGTCCGTCGAACGGCGTGTACTTTCCCTCAAGGATGAGCTGTTTGCGGGTGTTCACATAGTCGACGACGTCCTGCGGAACGGCCGAGCTGATGGGGGCAAGGTCGACGATACCGTCAGCCATGCCTCCCCAGTAGTCAGCGTTGGTCCACGTTCCGTCTTCGACAGCCTTGGCAACCTTGAGATAATAGGGACCCCAGTGCCAGATGCGGGATGTGAGCACGGACTTGGCTTCCTCAGGCGTCTTCATGCCGGCAGCCATGTCCATGTCGTAGCCGATACCGTATTTGCCGGCTTTGAACGCTTCATCGAGAGGTGCAGGGGAATCGACGCCGGACACAATGACGTCGCAACCCTTGTTGAGCAGGGACTTGGCCGCATCGCCTTCCTTGGCGGGGTCAAACCACGTGTTGGTGTAGACGACGGTGACGGTAGCCTTGGGATTGACTTCACGCAGGCCAACCGTGAAGGAGTCAACCTCGCGGATGCACTCAGGGATGGAGAACGGCAGGACAAACCCGATTTTGTTGGTCTTGGTCATCTTCCCGGCGACAAGACCGGAAAGGTAGTCGGGCTCCTCCATGCGGCCAAAGTACGTTCCAAGGTTGTCGGAACGCTTGTACCCGGACGCGTGCATGAGCTTGACGGTGGGATTGTCCTTGGCC
>JAPLGJ010000134.1 GCA_026390215.1 Caldisericota bacterium | reverse complement strand
CAGGAGCCCGCACTCAGCATCTGGCACGGTGAGCGGGCAAACGTGGCGGCAGCTCAGGCGGCCCTCTATCATCGAGGAAAGTGCAACAGTGCTGCACGTACCGGTTCGTACACGCCCGAGCTCGAGCGCCAGCAGCAGTAGCCCCCTGGGGGTCTGACCTACGAAACGACGTTCCGGGCAGCGGGGAAACCCACTGCCCGGAACGCTGAGAAGGAGGAACGGCGGGGAGGCTAGCCGCCCAGGTAGGCTTTCTTTACGTCCGGGTTGTCGCGCAGTTCCGCGGCCGTCCCTGACAGTACGAGGGAACCGGTTTCCAGCACGTATCCGCGATTGGCTATGGACAGCGCCTTGAATGCGTTCTGCTCGACCAGCAGGACCGTCTTGCCCAGTCGGTTGATTTCGACGATGATGCCGAAGATCTCCTCGACCAGCACGGGCGACAGTCCCATCGAGGGTTCGTCGAGCAGCATGAAGGGGTTGTTCTGCATGAGACCTCGGCCGACAGCCAGCATCTGTTGTTCGCCACCCGACAGTGTGCCGGAGATCTGCCGCCTGCGCTCCTTGAGACGTGGGAACAGCGAGAATACCTTGTCCTGGTTGGGGCCGGCCGACTTCTTGTCCTTGACCGACGACAGCGCCACGTCCAGATTTTCCTGGACGGTCAGGTTGCCAAAGATGCCACGGCCCTCCGGGACCTGGGAGATACCCATGCGCGCGATGAGATGCGGCGGCGTGTGGGTGATATCCTGTCCGTTATAGATAATGCTGCCGGACGCTGCACGCAAAATGCCGGAGATGGCGCGCAAGGTCGTCGACTTGCCGGCGCCGTTGGCACCGATGATCGAGACGATTTCACCCTTGTCCACATTGAACGACACGTCCTTCAGGGCACGGATGGAGCCATAGAAAACGTCGATGTTCCGGACTTCGAGCAGCATGTCAGGCCCCCTTTCCAAGGTATGCTTCGCAGACCCGCGGGTCGTTGCGGATGTGCTCGGGCACGCCTTCGCAGATGGTCTCGCCGAAGTCCATGACCTTGATACGTTCGCACACACCCATGACCACCCTCATCTGGTGCTCGATGAGCAGGATAGTCAGGTCGAACTTGTCGCGGAGCCAGTGGATCATTTCCAACAGTTCGTCTGCCTCTGCCGGGTTCATGCCGGCTGCCGGCTCGTCCAGAATGAGGAGCTTGGGTTTGGTGGCAAGAGCGCGGGCGATTTCCAGGCGGCGCTGGGCCCCGTAGGGAAGGGAACCCGAGATGTCGTCGGCATGTCCCTCCAGGTGGAACAGGCGCAGGAGGTCGATGGCGTAGTCGTCGACAATTTGCTCGCCCTGCCAGTACTTTCGTGTGTGCAGGAACGCATCAGTGTTGCTGTAGGACATACGGAAGTGATAGGCGATCTTGATGTTGTCGATCACGCTGGATTTGCCGAACAGCCGGATAGTCTGGAATGTGCGTGCGATCCCTGCCTGGGCGATCTGGTGGGTTTTCCTGCCCACAATGTTTTGCCCGTCGAAGACAATTGTGCCACTCGTCGGCGTATAGACGCCGGTGAGCACGTTGAACACGGTGGTTTTTCCTGCGCCGTTCGGCCCGATGAGGCCGACGATCTCGCCGTGTTCCAACTGGATGTTGAAGTCGGAAACGGCGCGCAGGCCGCCGAAGAACTGCGTGAGATGCGTAACGTCGAGGAGAGCCATTATGCGCTGACCTCCTTCCTGTGACGCTGGGGGACCAGGCGCCACTTCTGCAGGCCGCGCATGAGTTCGGGCAGGAACGTGAAGATGGCCGGGCCGACCATGGCACCACTGATTGATGTGGAGCCGCCGACGTACAGGTAGATCAGATACTCCAGCGACTTCACGAAACTGAAGTTGTCCGGGTGGATGAACTGCAGCAAGTGAGCAAAGACACCGCCCGAGACGCCGGCGAAGAAGGCCGAGAAGACAAACACAAAGACCTTCTGGCGCGTCGTATTGATGGCCATTGACTCTGCGGCGATCTCGGAGTCGCGGACCGCCTTCATGGAGCGACCGTACGACGAGAACAGGTAGTTGCGCATGAGAACGACGCTCACGATTGCGAACACGAAGACGACCTCCAGCGTGGTGAGCTTGGGGATGCCGCCCAGGCCACGGGGACCACCGAGCACTTCAGTGACACGGATGACGGTGCGGATGAGCTCGTTGGCGGACAGTGTCACGATGGCCAGGTAGTCGCCCTTGAGACGCAGCGACGGCGCACCGACAAGATAGCCTGCTGCCGCAGCCAGCAACCCTCCTGTAAGAATCGCGGCAATGAAGACAGGATAGGCCGTCCATGGATTGGCTGTACTTGTATGCAACCAGACTGTCGTAATCATGGCTGAGGTATAGGCGCCGACAGCCATGAAACCGGCATGTCCGATGGAGAACTGGCCGGTGAAACCGTTCACCATGCCCAGGCTGACGGTCATGACGATGTTGATGCCGACCAGGGCAATGAGCTGGATGTAGTAGCCGTTCAGAAGAGGTCCTCCGTCGACGAGGGGCAGGACGCTCAGTAGCTTGATGACGACATAGGCCAGCACGAATGCAATGACTGTGGCTAGGGTGCGGTGCGTACGGAGAAAGGTCATGTCAGACCTTCTCCGGCATGAACTTGCCCAGCAGGCCGCTTGGTCGAACAAGCAGGATGCCAATAAGGATGGCGAACGCGATGCCATACCCCAGGTTGGAGTTAACGGACGTCGCAAACGCCTCCGAGATTCCCATGATATACGCGCCCAGCACGGCGCCCGGGATATTGCCGATGCCGCCAAGGACCGCTGCGATGAACGCCTTCAGGCCCCACCATATGCCCAGGGACGGGGAATTCAGGCTGCCGTAGGTCACGCCGAACAGGATGCCGCCGGCACCTGCCAGCGCCGGACCCACGATAAAGGCCGTACTGATGACGACGTCGATGTTGATGCCCATGAGGCTTGCTGTCGGCTTGTCGAATGACACCGCACGCATCTGCTTGCCGATGAGCGTCTTGTTGACGAACCAGAACAGCAGGACCATCAGGACGACCGAAACGCCGACGTCGAGCAGCAGCACGTTGTCGATGATGAGGCCGAGGCTGCCGGGGAGGGGAATGTTCTTGGCCACGATGAGGTCGGGGAACTTGCGGAACGTCGGGCCGAAGACGAATGGCAGGGCACAGAAGTTCTCCAGGAACAGCGACACGCCCAGCGCTGTGATGAGGGCGGACAACCGTGATTTGTACCGCAGTGGGCGATAGGCCAGTTTCTCCATGATAAAACCAAGCAGGCCGGTAATGAGCATGGCTGCGATGATCGTCGGGATGAAGGCACCACCAAAGACCTTGGCCATGACAGGGGCAAGGAAGTATCCCATGTAAGCGCCAACCATGAAAATGTCGGCGTGAGCGAAATTAATCAGGCGCACGATACCATACACCATTGTATAGCCCAGGGCAATCAGGGCATAGATACTGCCTAACTGAATGCCGTTGATGAGTTGCTGCAGGAACTGGCCCATGTTTTCTCCTCCAACAGGAAGCGCAGCGGGGACGTACCTGGTTCCCGCTGCGCTGAGATGCGTGCTAGGTTACGGGTTGACAGTTGTCAGGAACGTCTGCTGGCCGTTCTTGATCTGCAGGATGACTGCGGCCTTGATGGGGTTGCGGTTGGCGTCGAACTTGTAGGCGCCGCCGATGCCCGAGAAGGTCGTATTCTTCATGGCATCCCTGATGTCTGAGCCCTTGATTGAGCCGGCAGTCTTGAACGCGTCGAGGAACAGTCCCGCAGCGTCATACGCAAGAGCAGCGAGTGCGTCGGGCGCTGCCCCGTACTTGGCCGTGTATGCCGCGACGAAAGCCTGGACTTTGGGGCTGAGGTCGTCCTTGGAGAAGTGGTTGGAGAAGACGCCACCCTCGACAGCCGCACCACCTATCTTGACGAGGTCAGGTGAGTCCCAGCCATCGCCGCCGCCCGCGGGGACGTTCAGACCCATTGCGCGAGCCTGTTTCAGGATGAGTGCGGTAGATCCGTAGTAGCCCGAAAGGTACAGGAACTCAGGCTTGGCAGCCTTGATTTTGGTCAGCTGGGCCTTGAAGTCGACCGTCTTGTCTTCATCCGTGAAGGCTTCATAGGCGACGACTTTGCCGCCCAGGCTCTCGAAACTGGCCTTGAAGTTCTCGGCCAGTCCCTTAGGGTAGTCGTTGCCGTTGTCGAACAAGCAGGCGGCCGTCTTGACCTTCAGCGTGTTCCACGCGTAGTTGGCCATGACCTTACCCTGGAACGGGTCGATAAAGCAGGCACGGAAAATGTAGTCACCGACCAGCGTGACCTTCTCATTGGTGGACGTTGGCGAGATCTCCGGGACGCCGGCAGACTGCGCGATAGGCGCGACAGCCAGGGTGACCTTGCTCATGACGGCGCCGATGATGCCGATGACCTTGTCCTGGTTGATGAGCTTCTGAGCGGCGCTGGCGCCGACTTCGGGGGAACCAGCGTCGTCCTCGTTGACGTAGTTGATCGTCGTCTTGACGCCGTCGACCATTGCTCCGCCGGCAGCATTGAACTCCTCGACGGCCATGGCTGTACCCTGCATGCTGGAAGTACCGAAGGTGGCCGAGCCACCGGTCATCGGGTAGATACCGCCCAGGTTGACGACCTGTTCGGTGGGTAGAACCTCAGCTTTCTTGCATCCGACGCCAACGCCGGCGATGAGTGCACAGACAAGAATAATAGCAAGCAGTCTCCTCATGTATTCTCCTCTCGTAATGTGGATGTGTGGTACAGGTTAGTAGAGCGACAGAGCGTCGTCAGGTTTGCAGGCCTGCTGACACCCCCTTCCCAAGAAAGCGGAAAGACCTCACGGCGTATTGTTCGGGAGGTCTTCTGGTAGCTGCGCAAGCTGAGGGCTTGGGTCCCTGCTCAATGCGGACTCCGGACAGAGTCCTGCTCGGTGAGTCCGAGGCACAGCCATCCGGGACAAGGCGTGAGCATGAGCCGAATGGGTGTGGTGAGTCTAGGTATGAGACAAAGTTGGGGAACCATCTGATGTCCATAGTCAATTCTTGCAGAATGACCAGAAAAGTCAAGAGGCGGAGGCTGAGGACCATGAAGGAGCTAACGGAGTGCGTTTGCCGGTACGTTCCGGCATGACGGAGTACGCGAGTCTGTGACCAGGCTGCAGGAAAGAGGTTCGACGTGCTGAATCGTGGTCGACGTGGACATGCCAATGAAAGCAGCGTATCCAATCATGAGAGAAGAGACCTCTGCGCACCGCGTTTCAGCACCTCACATCTGACATCCCCGCAATGGGACATTCCACGTGTCGTTCCATGTATTCTCACCTCGTCTATGCACACTATGGCCGTGCCGCAGGAATTGTCAAGGTGTACGTGACTTCGTGTCGAACCGGCGTTCTACCGGGTTG
>JAPLGJ010000183.1 GCA_026390215.1 Caldisericota bacterium | reverse complement strand
TTCAGTCTCAACGCTGCAATGAACCTGTTCGGGCTCCTGATGGAACTCCACAATCAGACCACGGCTCATACCAACTGGACATCGTTCATCTTCGGTTCCATCATTGGCCTCGTTCCCTGGGTCATCATCTGCCTGTACTTCTTCAGTGCTGCCGCCAGCGCCACGGGGACAATCCCTACGTTCGTCTACTACATCCTTGGAACCATCTTCGTCTTCTTCAACTGCTTCGCCATCAACATGGTCCTGCAGTACCGGAAGGTCGGCAAGTGGCGTGACTACATCTTCGGTGAACGGGTCTATGTCCTGCTCTCACTGGTCGCCAAGTCCGCTCTCGCCTGGCAGATCTTCTTCGGTGCCGTGGCGCGAAACTGAGCCGACCCAGCACACTCGTAATGCGAAACGCCCGGGCATTTGCCCGGGCGTTTCGGCTTCCATCCTCACATGACGTTTCAGTCCGTTATCCGTCCTCGCTTCACCAAGTCGTCTGCGACATAGCCCAGGCCAATCTCACGCAGCCTCTGGACTGTCGGCAGTCCGTTCTGGTCCCAGCGGTACGCATGGTAGTACCCGTCAAGGAGCTCGTCCACCATCTCCTGCGTGACGTGAGCCCCTTTCGTGGGCCCATCCGGCATCTCCTCATACATTTTGGCCGGCGGCTGATCCCAGGCGCGTCCAAACCCATCCACCTCGCGGGTCCAGAACGCACGCGTCAAGTTCCACACCTTCTCGCTGAAGGCGAACAGCCCCTCCGTCGTGTAGTGCTGTCCGGTGACCAGGTTCAGGGCGGTGACGTAGTCTTCCCAGTCGACCTTGATTTCGAGCCACGGGAAGCGGCAGACGCCCAGCACTTCCATGAGCGGACGCAGGTGCTGCAAATCATACACCACCTGTCCCTTCCCTTCTGTGGTGCCGCGCCCCATCGTGATGTCCTGAACAATCGCCCAGGCGCGCGTGTGCTGGGCTCCGATGTCCGAGGTCATGTATGCGAGCATCATGGCAGGCGCAGCATGTGTGTCGTAGGCGGAGTAGTCCAGTCCCTTGACCTGCACGACAAATTTCTCGGTATCTCTGCCGATGATGCGTGCAGCGGCAAGAGCTCCTTCTGCGAATGTCGCTCCGATCCCCCGTCGAGAAGCGATGAGTCTCAGGAATGCGCGTGCACCATCCACGTTTCCCCAGGTCATCTCCAGTCCACCGAAATCTTCCTTTGTCAGGATTCCCCGCTGATACAGTTCCATGGCAAAAGCTACCGCCGATCCAGAAGAGATGGAGTCCATGCCGAGATTGTCGACGTCGGCGTTCAGCACTGCGATTTCCTCGATGCTGTCCATGCCGAGGTTGGAGCCCATCAGGCCGATCGTCTCGTACTCGGGGCCTTCGACGTAGACATCGTACTTCTTCGAGTATGTGTAGGTGGAACAGCCCAGAGGACACGCATAGCAGCCCTTGTCGCGCACATATATCTGCTCTCGCATGTACTTGCCATTGATGCGGTCCTTCTTGGCATACTGCGCATGCTGGAAGTTGTTGACAGGGATGACGCCGACGCTGTCACACCAGTCTGTGACATCCGTCGTGCCATACTTTGAGAAGGTCGGGAAGTACGCCTTGTTCTTCATGTAGTCGATGACAGAAGTGGTGTGCTTCTGCAGGCCCTCAATATTGGCGACCGGGATCGGTGTTGATCCACGCACGGCGATCGCCTTGAGCTTCTTCGAACCCAGCACCGCCGCGGTTCCCCCTCGACCTGCCTGACGTCCCACGTCATGGGTGATGCACGCGAACTTCACCAGGTTCTCGCCGGCAGTGCCAATGGTCGCAATCTGGAAGTCCTCCCCAAGATCGTGCTTCAGGGCGTATTCAGTGTCGACGGAACCCTTGCCCCAATAGCCTGAGGCGTCACGTATCTCGACCTTCTCGTCGTCGATCCAGAGGTACACGGGGGTTGCAGAAGCACCCTCAACAATAATCATATCCAAACCCGCGTGCTTGAGCTCCGCCATGATCAGGCCGCCCATGTTGCTATCGATGTAGCCTCCCGTCAGCGGAGACTTGGTGCCCCACACAATCTTGGCACTGCACGGCCACAACGTTCCCGAGAGAGGCCCCGTCGCTAGAAACACCTTGTTTGCGGCACTTAGCGGATCCACACCTGCGGGAAGCTCATCGTACATATACTTGGCGATCCATGCACGACCGCCGAGCCAATCGTGAGCCAATTCAGGCGTCACGGGCTCTCGCTTGACCGACCTGGTCGTCAGGTCGACACGCAGAATTGAGCCACCATAGCCATTGATCATCGGTCTTCCTCCCAGATGAGAACTTGCGCTGCACAGTTTGCCAAACAGGCTCCACAGAGATTGCACATGTAGGGATGCGGACTTGCGGGCGACCTGAAGATCGCTTGCTGTGGGCAGGCGTCCACGCATGCCCCGCAGTCGATGCACGTGGACTCGTCAATCACATAGGCCCCGTTCGCATCAACAGAAATCGCTTCAACTGGACACACAGGCAGGCAGACGCCACACTGGTTACAGAGATGAACCTCAAAATAGCCCTCTGGAAAACGGGGCACGATCCCTATGCGAGCAGCCTTGTGCGTGTTGAGCCTGAAATTCTGAGCGGAGCACGTGAGCTGACACAAACGGCATCCCGTGCACCTCTCGGACCTTACGACGATGTGCTTCATGCGACCCCCTATTCTTCGCTGCGGTGTTATGCGTCTCGATTATAGCAAGATGCTGTGGCAATGAAAGCAAGCGGGCTGCGCGTTGATTACGGCCTCAATGGCAGTACAATGGAAAGGAACGAGCGGAGGTTGCTCATGCGAACGCTTATTGCAGACATCGCTTCTCTGATGACAGGCAATGTCCTTGGGCAGGAACTCAGGGATGCGTACGTTGTTGTCGACGACAACGTCATCACGGTCATTGGTACCGGGGCGCCAGTCCTCGACAGCCCCGCGGACCGCGTCGTCTCGGGCGCGCGCATGCTGATGATGCCAGGCTTCGTCAACACCCACCATCACCTCTACCAGACGTTGTTTCGGAACGTTCCCCAGGTCGAACATGCCAAGCTATTCGACTGGCTGACGTTCCTCTACGAACACTGGAAGTACATCGACGAAGAGGCAGTCTACACGAGTGCTCAGGTTGGCATCTGTGAGATGCTGAAGACTGGTGTCACGACGACTACTGACCATCTCTATCTGTATCCGTACGGCAACAATGCAATTATCGACGCTGAGATACGCGCGGCTCGCGATGTCGGCGTGCGGTTCCATCCCACACGCGGCAGCATGTCGCTGAGCAAGAAGGATGGAGGACTCCCTCCGGACAGCGTGGTACAGACGGATGAGGAGATTCTCGTGGAGTCTGAACGCGTCATCCACCGGTACCACGACCGTGGTCGGTACGCGATGACCCGCATAGCTCTGGCCCCGTGCTCCCCCTTCTCGGTCACCACGGACCTGATGAGGCAGACGGCAGCTCTGGCAGAGAGAGAGGATGTCCTCATCCATACCCATCTAGCCGAAACGCAGGACGAAGAGGAATTCTGCCTTCAGACCTTTGGCTTCCGTCCAGTCGACTACATGGAGGAGGTCAACTGGCTCACGCCTCGCTCCTGGTTTGCCCACCTCGTCTGGGCATCAGACGCGGACATCCACAAGCTGTCCGAGCATGAGTGCGGCATGGCCTACTGCCCGGCCAGCAACATGCGCCTCGGCTCCGGCATCGCTCCCGTGACTGTCATGAAGCAAACGAACATGCGCATCGGCATCGGCGTCGACGGCAGTGCCAGCAACGACACCAATTCGTTCATCGGTGAGGTGCGCCTGGCTACACTGCTCCAGCGGGTGAAATACGGAGCCGACGCACTGACGTCGCGCGAGGCCCTGGCCATGGCCAGCATGGGTGGCGCCCGCGTCTTGCGCATGGACTCGGACATCGGCAGCATCGAGGTTGGGAAAGCGGCCGATCTGATCATGTGGGATCTCGACACGCTCGAGTTCGCCGGCGGCCTGCACGACCCCTTCACGGCACCGGTCATGTGTGACGCCAAGCAGGTCAGTCTCAACATGGTCAACGGCAAGGTCCTCATCGAGAACGGCCAGTTCACGAACATCGACGTCCGGGCCCTGGTGGCCAGGCAGAATACGATAGCAGAGCACCTCATGGCGCGGTAGTACGGCGCCGCAGACGAAGTCCAGCCGGCAGTCTATCTGGAGGTAGGGGCATGAAGACTCTTCAGGAGTTTCTGAACTACGCGAGAGAACGCGAGATTGCCCAGGTCGACCTGAAGTTCACGGACTTGTTCGGCGGCCTGCATCATGTGACGGTTCCCCTGCCCCGTGTCGACGATGGGTTCCTGACCCAAGGGGTGGCATTCGACGGTTCCAGTATTCCCGGATTTGCGTCGGTTGAGCGTAGCGACATGCTCCTGCGTCTGGACCTGTCGACGGCGTTCGTGGACCCATTTGCCAAAGTCCCTACTGTTGCCGTCTTCTGCGACATCCTTGAGCCCCACACCCATCGACGCTTTCCTCTCGACCCTCGATTCATAGCGGAACAGGCTGAGGCTTTGCTGAAGTCCAAAGGGTATGCCGATACAGCCTGGTTTGCCCCCGAGTTCGAGTTCTATGTCTTCCAGACGGTGGATTTCAAGTCGTCGGAGACCACCTCGTTCTTCTCTATCGAGAGCGCAGAAACGGGCAGCACGGTATCGCTCGATAACTCACAGCTCCAGGGCTATGCGATCCGCCATGGACGAGGGTACCATGCAGAGCAGCCACTCGACCGGCTCTTCGACTATCGAAGCACGCTCGTCCAGATGCTGGAAAGTGTCGGGGTAGCTATCCGGTATCACCATCATGAGGCTGGGGAGACCGGCCAGATCGAGGTCGAGGTCATGCCCGGCACGCCCCGCACCATGGGCGACGCGTCGCAGAAGATCAAGTACTTCGCCAAGAACCTTGCCCGCCAGATGGGAATGACCGCGACGTTCATGCCCAAACCAATTGCCGGTCAGGCTGGGACAGGAATGCACTTTCATCAGTATCTGACCAAGAAGGGACGCCCCACCTTCTTCGAGAAGGGTGCAGAACCCTACGACCTCTCGCCTCTGGCCGTTCACTACATTGGCGGCATTCTCAACAATGCGTCAGCCCTCCTGGGCATCACAAACCCATCAACCATAAGCTACAAGAGACTCATTCCGGGCTTCGAGGCCCCCATTCGAGCGTTCTTCTCACTGGGCAACCGTACTGCGGCAGTTCGCATCCCCATCTATGCTGATACGGCGGCCGAAAAGCGCATCGAGTTCCGTCCCCCGGATGCCACGACCAACGTCTACCTGGCCATCAGCGCAATGCTTCTTGCCGGACTCGACGGCATCGAGAACAAAACGGACCCGACAGCGCTTCATCTCGGTCCATACACGGGAGACATTGAGAAACTGCCCGAGAAGACTGTCCGCAGGATTCCGGTGCTTCCAACCTCGCTTTCCGAGGCGTTCGCAGCCCTGAGACGTGGCAGCGACTTCCTGACACGAGACGGCGTCTTCCCTCCG
>JAPLGJ010000102.1 GCA_026390215.1 Caldisericota bacterium | reverse complement strand
GAGAAGGTCTTCGCCGAGGTCACCGAGATGCGCTCCCGCGCCATGGGTGCAACGGGCGTCGCGGACAAGGCTGCGGCGGAGAACCAGCTGAATGCGACCCTGAAGACCCTGTTCGCCGTCGCCGAAGCCTACCCCGACCTCAAGTCAAACACCAACTTCCTCGACCTGCAGGCGAAGCTTGCGGACCTGGAAGACCAGATCCAGATGTCCCGCCGATACTACAACGGCACAGTACGGGACTACAACATCCTGTGCGAGACGTTCCCGTCTGTCTTCGTCGCAAACATATTTGGCTTCAAGAAGGCTGAGTTCTTCGAGCTGAATGGTGCCGAGGAGCGCGAATCACCGAAGGTCTCGTTCGATAACAAGTAGCAATCCGTTCATGCGTCAGGCGCCGGCCATGAAGAAGCTCGCCTGCACTGCTCTCCTGCTGATGGCAGCCCTCATGCTCCTGTCCCCCGTGGACAGGGCAGGGGCTGCCGAAGCGGAGCGTATCCTGTCGTTCGACAGCGTCGTGACAGTCTATGCCGACACCACGCTGACTGTCCAGGAGACCATTCACTTCATGTCCGCAGGAGTCAGCATCCAGCACGGCCTGTACCGTGACTTCCCGACCACCTATGAGAACCCCGGGCGCGCACCCGTGCGGGTCGCCTTCCAGGTCCTCAGTCTCATGCGGGACGGCTCGACCGAACCCTGGCACGCTACCCGGCAGACGAATGGCATCCGGGTCTATTTCGGGTCCAGTTCCGTGGACCTGGACCCAGGTGAGCACACCTATGTGTTCACCTACTCTTCCGACCGCCAGCTGGGACTCTTCGACGACCATGACGAGCTGTTCTGGAACGTGACGGGCAACGGCTGGGAGTTCCCCATCGAGCGTGCCGGGTGCACGGTCATCCTTCCCGGAACCGCGTGGCAGCAGATCACCGGGCTTGCGGCCTATACCGGCCCGCAGGGTGCAACGGGTACGGACTACACGATATCGCGGGACGAGAGCGGGAACCCTGTCTTCACGACGACAGTCCCCTTCGCACCCTTCGAGGGCCTGAGCGTCGTCGTCGGGTGGCCCAAGGGTTTCGTGGTTCCGCCATCGTCGCTCCAGACGCTGCTATGGTGGCTGCGGGACAACCGGGGGCTTGGCATCGCCACCCTGGCGACCCTCGGCCTCCTGCTCTACTACCTGCTCACGTGGCTGCGCGTCGGCCGTGATCCCCGGCGCGGGACCATCGTTCCACAGTTTGAACCACCGGAGGGACTCAGCCCTGCGGCAATACGGTATCTCCGGCTCATGGGGCCCGACACCAAGGGACTGTCGGCCGCGATAACGGGGCTGGCGGTCAAGGGGGCCCTGGTCATCTCACAGGACGAGGACGGCTCGTTTGCGGTGGATACGACCGGTACCGTGCCGTCTGGCATCCTCCCCGACGAGACCGAACTCCTGCAGGAGCTGTTCGAAGGCCGCTCAAAGACGCGGCTTGTCTTCAGGCAGAGCGCACATGGCCGCGTTCAGGCCATCCGCAAGGCACTCGAGCAGGCTCTTCGAAAGGCGTATGGCAAGAGGTACTTCGTCACGAACGTGCGCTACGCGGCGACGGGCATCGCTCTCTCCATAGCGGGAATCGTCGCTGCCGGCCTCCTGGGCACGACCCAGCCAGAGAGGGTCTTCGGGTTCCTGTTCATGTCGTTCTGGCTGTCGATATGGACGTTCGGAGTCGCAGCGCTGGTTGCCCAGATCGTCGCGTCATGGCGTGGACGGTCGACAGACACGTTGGGAAAGCGGATGCTCAAGCTCCCAGGAGCGCTGGGGCTCACGCTCTTCGCCATACCGTTTCTGCTGGGTGAACTCTTTGGCGCGATCGCGTTCGTGGTCATAGCGGGGCCGCTGCTCCTGGCGCTGGTCTTCGTGACAGCCGCCATCGATGTGATCTTCTTCCGTCTCCTGCGCGCCTATACGCCGAAGGGGCGGGCTGTCCTTGACCAGATAGACGGGTTCCGCCTGTATCTCAGCGTTGCCGAGAAGGACCGCATGAATATGCTGACCCCTGTCGATCACACGCCCGAGACCTTCGAGCGGTACCTGCCCTATGCGCTGGCCCTCGACGTCGAGCAGCAGTGGAGCGAGAACTTCGCTGACGTCCTCGAACGCACGGACGCGTCCGGCCAACCGACGTACCAGCCGGTGTGGTTCTCCGGTGAAACCTGGCACTCTACCGGCTTCTCGACACTCGGCTCGTCGCTGTCGGGGGCATTTGCATCAGCGATCGCCGCTTCCTCGGTGGCTCCAGGAACAAGCTCCGGGTTCAGCAGCAGTGGTGGCGGAGGCGGCGGAGGGGGAGGCGGTTCCGGGGGTGGCGGCGGAGGTGGCGGAGGGGGAGGATGGTAGTCCGTTTTCCGCGCGCCCTGGCGGCTGGCCTGGCTCTTCTGGCTACACTCGCAGTCGTAGGCACCGCCCGTGCGGCTTCGCCCGCAGAAGTACGGTCTCTGGTCTCGACCGTCGCCGTGTTTGCAAGCGGGAGTCTCGAGGTGCGGGAGCAGCTGACCCTCGTGACGACCGGGGGGAGCATCAGCAGGATCCTTGTGCAGGATGCCCGCGACGTGCGCGGGGGCAGCCACGCGACTCCGTCGTGGCGTGTCCAGCGCGCCAGCATCGACGGGAACCCTGTCTCGTGGCACATGAGGTCTCCGTCCCCCAGCCAACTGATCCTGGATGTCGGAGGCGGGATCGCCCCCGGTCTTCACACGCTGGACCTGACGTTCATCACGGACCGGTTCGTCGTGGCCGACGCATCCAGGGCGGACCTCGCCTGGGATGCCACCGGGGCCTGGAATGCTCCCGTAGCGCAAGCTGTGGTAGTGATTGCGCCCCCCCTCGGGGCTGAGCGTTCCCTGGCCGGAGCGGGCGCCTCTCTGCAGAATGCCGCAGGTCGCATCGGATCCATGCCAGCCATCGTAGGCATGGACGGGGACCTCACCATGCGGGCCGACCGACCGCTGACTGCGGGCGAGCGCCTTGTCGTCCACGCAGCATGGCCGGGCGGGTTCGTCCACCTCCCGACGGGAAGCATGCGCGTCGACTGGTTCGTGCGCGACTGGGGTGGCGTCGTCATGGGCCTTCTCGGGCTTCTCGTCCTGGCAGGCTACTTCCAGTCCGCATGGAACGCGGTCGGCCGTGACCCCCCGCAGACAGCAATCATCGCACGGTTTGACCCGCCAGAAGGCCTGTCTCCTGCTGCCGTGCGCTATATCCGCCGTATGGCGTTCGACGGAACGGGATTCGCGGCCAACCTGCTGGATATGGGTTCGCGTGGCGTGATGACCGTGACCCAGGAGCTTGGCACGACGGTCCTTCGGCGTACCGGAACGTCCCCGGAGACCCTGCCGCTCGACGAACAGGTGATGGCTGAGTACCTGTTCAGCAACAACGGCGGAACACTGACCGTGACGCAGCGGGCACAGCCCGCCCTGAAGGCGGCCCAGGCGGCACTCAAGAAGCACCTCGACACACACTGCCGCACACAGTACTTTGGACTGCACCGCTATGAGACACTCGTCGGCGTCGGCATCTCCTTCGTCACGGCAATCCTGGCCGGGATGGCGCAGGCGACGACACGTGCCAGCGCGCTGGCGTACCTGTCTCTGCTCTCCTGGCTGTCGGTCTGGTCCGCCGCGGTCGCATTCCTGTGGTCCTCGCTGGTCAGGACGTGGAAGACACGGCCGGCCCCCCATCCGGTCAGGCCGACCTCGTTTCTGGGAGCCCTCACCATCGGCATGGCCGCCACAGAAGAGAAGAAGGCTCAGAGCGCCAGCACCTCAATGGCAGTCTGCTTCTCCGGCTTCTGGTTCGTGGGAGCGGGCATGTTCTTCCGTGTGGCGACGGTGCCCGTGGCAGTGCTTGTCGTCGCCATGGCCGTCCTGGACATTGTTTACGGCCGTCTCATGCCCAGCTGGACGCTCCGCGGACGGCAGGCCGTCGATGAGGCGGACGGCTTCGCCCTGTACCTGAAGGTTGCCGAGAAACAGCACATGCACTGGCTGCACCCGCCCGAGAAGACGCCGGAACTCCTAGAGCGCTATCTGCCGTATGCCCTGGCACTGGGCGTCCAGCAAGAGTGGGCAGAGCAGTTCCGCGAAACGGTCGAACGGAGCACGGCGTCTGCGGCGACGTAGCGCCGCCGCATTGTCCTCAACGACACGATGTCGTCTGTGAATCAAGAAGTCAAAGGAGTGCACATGAGAACGCGTAGACTGCTGATGCTGGCAACCGTTGTGGCGATCACGCTTCTCCTGTCCGTCCCGGGACTGGCCCTGGCAGAACAGGAGCGCATCACCCGATTCGACAGCGCGATCACGGTCGACCAGGACGGGTCGATGCGGGTCGAGAACACCATCAGGGCCGTCGTGACCGGCGTTCAGATCCAGCACGGCATCTACTTTGACTTCCCGACCATCTATTCCAATACCAGGACCGGCGGTCGGCTCGTGATCGACTTCCGCGTCCTAGGCGTGCAGCGGGATGGGCAGAACGAGCCGTACACCGTGGAGAGCCGGGCCAACGGCAAGCGCGTGAAGATCGGAAGCGCCGACACCTTCATCGAGCCCGGCGGTCACACCTGGGTCCTGCGGTTCAGCGTGGACCGCGAGCTGGGCTATTTCGCCGACCACGACGAACTGTACTGGAATGTGACCGGAAGCGGCTGGGCCTTTCCCATCGAGCGTGCGTCCGCGACTGTGACACTGCCCGGAGACGCTGCGGCAAAGATCACCGGCCTCAGCGCCTACACGGGGGTCCCCGGCTCGACGACCAGCGCCGTGACGACGACACAAGGCACGGACGGCACCCCGACGTTCGTCACGACCTCGGTCCTCAACCCCGGCGAAGGCCTGACCATCGCGGTCGGGTGGCCCAAGGGATATGTGACGCCGCCGAGCGCCACAACGAGGCTGGGCTGGTTCCTGCGCGACAACAGCGCCCTCATCGTCGGTCTCATCGGTCTGCTTGCGGTCTTCCTCTACTACATGACCGTGTGGTACCGGTTCGGCAAGGACCCCGACCGCGGCACGATCTTTGCCCACTTTGCACCGCCGGAAGGGATGTCCCCCGGAGGAGCCCGGTACCTGTCGCATATGGCACATGACAGCAAGACGTTCACCGCTGCCCTCATCGACATGGCGGTCAAACGCTACGTCAGCATCCACCAGGAGCGCCGCAAGTACTGGATCGAGCGGGACACGGCTCCCGAGACCGTCCTGTCCGACGACGAGCTCGCTCTTGCCGGAGTCCTCCTCGGGTCCAGTGCACGCGCAGACTTCCAACGGGAGAACGCCGAAGACATCCAGCGCGCCATCATCGCCAACAAGAAGCCTCTGGAAGCCGACTACCAGCCGAGGTTCTTCGTCAGCAACCTGGGGCACTTCGTCATCGGCCTCCTCCTCTCTGTGGCCGTAGCCCTGCTCACTGCCTTCCTCTCCTTCTCGGGAACGGCGGCGCAGTTTTTCGCCCCCATAGTCGTCGTCGCAGGCCTCGCCGTCATGGGCGTCGTCTTCGGCGTCGCGCTCAAGTCGTACACCACAGCCGGGCGCAAGCTGATGAACGAGATCGAAGGGTTCAAGCTGTTCCTTTCCGTGACCGAGAAGGACCGCATGAACCTGATGAACCCGCCCGAGCGCACCCCGGAGATGTTCGAGAAGTTCCTGCCCTATGCCCTTGCACTGGAC
>JAPLGJ010000128.1 GCA_026390215.1 Caldisericota bacterium | reverse complement strand
GCCGTCGACCTGGTACAGGCCACGCACGAAAGGAGCCCCCTCCAGGACCGCCGTCAGACGGTCTCCCCACAGAGGAAGCCTCACCTGGCCCCCATGCGTATGGCCTGTCAGTACTAGCGAAGCACGCCCCGATGCCACGATGCTGACCACGTCGTCTGGACAGTGTTCCAGCACGATCGCCCGCTCGCCCGCTGCCAGCCCGGAGAACCCCGCCTCGACATCCATGTGATGGCTGTATGAGTCATCCAGACCTACGATGGCAACTGGACTCCCGCCTGATCGACGGCTGATGCGTGTCAACTCGTTCTCCAGAACAACAAAACCTGCCAGTCGCAGCTGTTCTAGGAACTGCTCCAAGGCCTCCCCGCCGCCGAAGCGCCAATGTTCATGATTCCCCGGGACATAGACGACCGGAACGCCCACCGCCTCACAGAGCTGCTTCGCCCACGCGACGACCACAGGAATGCTGGAACGCCTGTCGGCAACGTCTCCGGTAACGACAACGAGGTCTGGACGTTCAGCACGGACCGTATCGATGGCTCTCCACGCGGCCGGCGACGGATACCCCAGATGGGCGTCGCTCAGCTGGATAACCGTCCCTCCGTTCCACTCTTCGGGCAGCCCGGCAACCCTCGCCTCGATCCTGCGAATGAGAAGAGTATTTGGCTCGACGACTGCGGTCTCCACGAACAGAGCAACAGCCAGAGTCAGAGTCCAGAACAGCCGTTTCTTCCTGTGCATGTGAGCGGTCACCGAGCTGTCGATTCGTCCAGCGTGCACGACGTGAGCGTGATGAGCGTCAGTTCGGGTCGGCACAGGAACCGCATCGGCAAATGGCTCATGCCTATCCCGGCATTGACATAGAAGAGCGTATCGCCCAGCTTGAACAGCCCGCGCGCGAAACGCGTGCCGTACCTTGAAGGAACACGCACAGCACCGATGAACGGAAGGCGAACCTGGCCTCCATGGGTGTGGCCGGCAAGGACCAGTCGTGCGGCAGGACGCTGTGCCAGCTCCTCGAATGCCTCGGGAGCATGGGTCAGCACCAGCGCGAACGCGGTGTCAGGGACTCCCTTGAAGCTGGCATCCAGGTCAGCGTGCCCAAAGTACGGGTCGTCTGTACCGACAAGCCACATGCGGTCGCCATGCCGACGCAGGACGACATTCTGATTTGCGAGGACTCGAACGCCCGTCTTCGCCTGGAGCCGCTTGTGCCACGCTGCTATGCTCTGCTTGGTCGGAAAGGCCCGATGGTCCCAGTTCCCGGGTACGACCACCACCGGCACTCCGGCAGCAGCGTGAAGGTCGCTCAGGAATGCAAGGCATGCCGACGTCTGGTCCGGGCGATCGACCAGGTCACCCGTGATGACGACAAGCCCCGGGCGTTCACTGCGAATGACCTCGAGTGCCGTGCGATAGGCCCGCGAGATGTGATGGAGATGCAGGTCCGACAGCTGCGCGATCTTCAGGCCGTCGAAGCCGGCCGGCAACTGCGGAGACACAATCGCAAACCGAGTGACATCCAGCTGAAACGGCTCCCACAGGAAGCCTTCCGCCGTTGCGGCGCCCGCGAGCGCACCGCAGAGGATACCTGCTGCCCTTCTTGTCGCTGCTCTGTTCACGTGTCTTGTCTCCAGTGGTCGTGGTTGAAGTGCAATACCGCGAGTATAGCGGCACAACAAACAAGAGGCAACGGCATAGAGTGAAAACGATGATGGCGGCGCCAATGCGCCGCCATCATGGGAAAGGAAGGAGGATGACAATGTCGCCTCCTGTGTCGTCCGTCGAACTCTACAGCACGCCGAGTTTCTTTGCCTCCAGCGACAGACTCTCTCTGAACTTCGGATGCGCTATCGCGATGAGGGCAAGCGCGCGCTCACGCACGCTTTTCCCCTTCAGGTGTGCCGCGCCATACTCTGTGACGACATAGTCAGTATCCTGACGGGGGACCGAGACGAAACTGCCCGGACTCAGCATCGACACGATGGTCGAAATCTCATCATCCTTCACGGACGACCGCAGCGCAATGATGCCTTTTCCTCCCCGCGACAGTGTTGCGCCCCGGTGCATATCGAGCTGACCACCAGTGCCCGTGTAATGCCGGTACCCGATGGACTCGCTGCATACCTGTCCTGTCAGGTCCACCTGCAGCGACGTGTTGATGCTCACCATGCGGTCGTTCTGAGCGACGACGTACGGGTCGTTCACGTAGTAGCCCCTGAGGAGTTCGACGCTGACGTTCTCGTTGACGAACTCGTAGAGGCGTTCTCCACCCATGGCGAAGGTGCCGACGATCTTGCCCTTGTGAAGCGTCTTCTGGGTATTGTCGATGATTCCCGCCTTGACCAGGTCGACGATGCCGTCGGTGATCATCTCGGTGTGGATCCCCAGGTGCTTCTTCCCCGACAGGAACTTCATGATGGCGTTTGGGATGCCCCCGATGCCAATCTGCAGGGTCGCCCCGTCATCAATGAGCTGTGCGATGTTCTCGCCGATGCGCTGCTCGACTTCCGTTGCCTGAATGACAGGGATCGTCAGGAGCGGCGCATTGTTTTGTACCAGGAGGTCGACGTCGTCGACGTGCACCTGCGTGTCTCCAAACGTCCTCGGCAGGTTCTCGTTGATCTCCAACACGACGAGGTCAGCGTGTTCGATCATGTCCTTCTCATACACGAGACTCAGAGACAAGGACATGAACCCGTGGCTGTCAGGCGGCGTTGCCGTCCCGACAAATACGTTGATCGGCTCCGCCTGGATCTTCTCTCGTCCAGCATTGTGCAGGTTGTTGGGGATGAACGAGATGAGTCCCTTCTTGTAGAGCTCACGTTCAGCGTTGCCAAAGTACCAGCTCTCCATCCTGAAAGGAGCGTCAGCCTCAGTTCCGACGTCAGCCAGGAATGGGTAGTCCCTCAGGAGAAGGCAGGATATGACCTTCACGTTGTGCACACGCTCCCGGATGC
>JAPLGJ010000224.1 GCA_026390215.1 Caldisericota bacterium | reverse complement strand
ACACCGACCGTCAGCGTGCTTGGCACCGGCAAGGTCACAGTCAAGCCAACCATCGCACGCATCAACTTCGGCGTCTTCACCCACAACGACACGGCAAATGGCGCCCAGACCGCGAACGACGCTATCGTGGCCAAGATCACTGCTGCCCTCAAGGCCGCAGGCATCAGCGAAGAGGACATCCAGACCACCGGATACAGCCTTCAGCCCCGATGGGTATGGGACAGAACCAATGAGAAGAACATTCAGGACGGCTACGACATGAACCACAATATGATGGTCACCGTTCATGTGATCAAGGATGCCGGAAAGACCGTCAGTCTCATCGCTGACAACGGTGCCAACACGGTCAACGGCATCTCCTTCGACGTCGACGATGCGACACTCGAGCAGACCAAGCTCGCCGCCCTCAACCTCGCCATGGCCAGTGCCCGCAAGAGAGCAGACGTCGTCGCCAAGGCAGCCGGCAAGAACATCCTGTCGGTCCAGACGGTCGTCGTGAATGAGAACTCCTATACACCGTACCCGATGTACAAGGCAGCCGACATGGCAATCTCAGGATCCGGTGCAGCCCCGGTCGAAGCAGGGACTCTCGACGTCCTGATCAGCGTCAGCGTCACCTACGTGTTCTAGAGTCAACAAGATTCTGTCCCAACGAACCCCCGCCTCGTGCGGGGGTTTTGCGTTGCGCGGGAAGGATAGATGCGACCCGCCGGGGCGCGAGACTTCACCGACAACGGGAACTTCCCGGGCACCCCGTCCGTCCTATCAGTGAACATGAACCGCGACTTGCCGAACAAAGGCAGGCACACATCCTACTTGTGCAGTACAGGAGGTATACCATGAAGAAGAGATTTGCATTTGTTGCACTGCAGTCCATCGCGATCGTGGCCATTGCGGCCGTCATCGCGTTCTCGCCGGCCATTGCCGCAAGACAGTCGGTCAAGGCTGACACGACGATCACCGTTCCAACACCATCGGTCAGCGTGACCGGCACCGGCAAGATCACGGTCAAGCCGACCATTGCGCGCATCAACTTCGGCGTCTTCACCAGCAAGGAGACATCCAGCGCCGCGCAGATTGAGAACGACGCTATCATGGCCAAGATCACTGCTGCCCTCAAGGCCGCCGGCATCAAGGACGAGGATATCCAGACCACCGGATACAGCCTTCAGCCCAGGTACGAGTGGAACAAGGAAACCGAGAAGTCTGTCCTTGTCGGCTACGACATGAACCACACCATGATGGTCGTCGTTCACGCCATCAAGGACGCAGGCAAGATCGTCAGCCTCATCGCCGACAACGGCGCCAACGTGGTCAACGGCATCTCCTTCGATGTCGACGATGCAACGCTCGAACAGACCAGGCTCGCCGCCCTCGACCTCGCCATGACCAGTGCCCGCAAGAGAGCGGACGTCGTCGCCAAGGCAGCCGGAAAGACCATCCTGTCCGTCCAGACGGTCAACGTGAATGAGAATACCTACTCTCCGAACGCGATCTACAGGAGCGACATGGCGATCGCCAAGGAAAGCGCGCCAGCACCGGTCGAAGCCGGGACCATGGACATCCTGATCAGCGTCAGCGTCATCTATCTGTTCTAGAATCTCCAGCAGGCCGTCCTGAAGGAAACCCCCGCCTCGCGCGGGGGTTTCTGCTATGAACCTGTCCGCCGGACATGCACATGACCCCCAACAAGACACGGCGATGCATTCTGCGGTTCAGGGTTTCTTGTCTTGCACAGAACCCTTGACGACATAGACTGTGCAGGAGAAGGAGCGACCAGGAGGCAGGAGATGGCGACATGGCTGTTTCGGGGCAACCCGAAGGACTTCGACCTCAACGCGTACTTGCAGGTGCACCGCGACATCCGGTGGTACGTCCACCAGCAACTGCTGATTCCCGAGATGCACCTGGGCGACCCCGTCTACATCTGGCGATCGGATGGCGGTTCCCCCGGAACGGGAGGAATCGTGGCCCATGGAATCTTGTCCGGCCCGGCGGTCGTGCGCCCCGACAGCAGCTTCGTCACCTGGCTGCGCAAGAAGCCCGACATCTCTATCCCAACGGTCCTCATCAGGCTCGACGACGTCCGCCTGACGCCTCGCTCCGGTTGCCTGCTCAGGTCCGAGATCCTGCAGGACGCTATCCTGCGGAACCTGCACGTCATCGGTATGCCCAGCGTGACCAACTACAAGCTGACAGCGGTCGAAGACGCGCGCCTGACCCAGGTATGGGAGGGGCGGAGGTTGCGCGACCTGTAGCGACGCTCGGCGGGTCAGTCTTTCAACAGTGATGACAGGAGGTCGGATACTCTCTTGATGAACGAGGGCGATGACGTACAGTACTGTCAGGCACGAACATGGGAGGTACGATATGCCAACTTGGCTGTTTCAGGGGAGTCCCAAGGACTTTCCCACCTTCGATGACTATCTTCGCACCTACACCGAGATTTCGTGGCATGTGCGGCAGAAGCGCGCCGCGGAAGAGATCTACCCGGACGATGAAGTGTACATCTGGCGCCTGGACGGCAACCGGCCGGGAACGGGCGGTATCGTCGCGCACGGTATTCTCATGACGGAGGCTCGGGTTATCCCAGACGAGAGCAAGAAACGGTGGGTGAGTCGTCAGCCGGGCCCAACGGTCCCTTCGGTCGACATCACGCTCGACGATGTCCGTCTGACCCCTGAGGAAGGATGTCTGACACGAGCGGTCCTGTTGCAGGATGCAGTGCTGTGGAACATGCACGTCGTCCAGTCGCCGCACCTCACCAACTACAAGCTGACCGCCGAAGAAGAGGAACGGATCGCCACGCTCTGGCGCGCTGCGAAGCGGTAGAGAAGACCCGGGCCCACTGCTGGTCGGGACAGTCTGGACTTCTAGTGAGGCTTCCGGCTATCGGTTTCCCTGTCGACGACGGAGACCCTGCCCGTCCACCTGTTGACGACGTATTCACGTCCATC
>JAPLGJ010000051.1 GCA_026390215.1 Caldisericota bacterium | reverse complement strand
CATCACGGTAATCTTCATCAACAACGGGAACTATGGAATGACCGGCGGTCAAATGGCCCCGACGACGCTGCTCGGGCAGAAGACCACGACAAGTCCTCTCGGCCGTACGCCCCAAGCCAACGGTTTTCCTATCCGTGTGGCCGAGATGCTCGCCCAGCTTGACGGGCCGGCCTACATTGCACGGGTTTCTCTGGACTCGCCGGCCAACATCCGCAAGGCGAAGACTTCCATGCACAAAGCCTTTAACGCTCAGGTCCGTGGTATTGGATTCTCACTCGTCGAGTGTCTGTCGACCTGTCCGACCAATTGGAAACTGACACCCGTGGAATCGATGGAACGCGTCCGCAAAGAAGTCATGCCCTACTTCCCACTTGGTGAGTTCAAGGTCGCCGAGGGGGTACTGTGATGGAGCACAACGTTGTCATCGCAGGATTTGGTGGTCAGGGCGTCATGCTCATTGGCGAGCTTCTGGCACACGCAGGTATGGACGAAGGCAAAGAAGTCACCTGGCTGCCCTCGTACGGTCCAGAGCAGCGTGGTGGGACGGCCAACTGTGCCGTCGTCGTTGCGGACGAGCCGATTGCATCTCCAATCCTGACGGAGCCACAGGCAGCGATCGTTTTCAATCGGCAATCATTTGACAAGTTCGAACCTGTTCTCGCGAAGGGAGGGTTGCTCGTGCTGGACTCAACCCTGATTGACAGGCAGTCGTCCCGCGCAGACCTGGACGTGGTGTACATTCCTGCGACGGATATCGCGATGGAACTAGGCGACTCGAAATTCACCAATATGGTGCTGCTGGGCGCCTATCTTGGCAAGGTGAACCCCATCAGCATGGCGTCTGTTCATGGGGCTCTGTCAGTATTCCTGACGGGCAAAAAGGCTGCTCTCATCGAGGTCAACAAGAGCGCGTTGCAGGCCGGCGTGGACTTCGTCAACAAGAAGTAGGGGCGGGGAATGGCAGAACTTCTCGTCAGGAACGCTCGCATCGTCTACCCGGCGACGAGGGGTTTCGTCGTCGACCGGGGATGGCTGCTGGCGCGAGACGGCGTCATTGCTGGTCTGGCCGCGGGGGACGTTCCAGTGGATGTTGCCCGGCCGGTAGTAGGAAGACAGGACATCGATGCCGCCGGCATGACGTTGCTCCCGGGGCTGCTCAATGCGCATATGCACCTGTACTCGATGTATGCGCGAGGTATCGGCACTGGGCGTGTATCCCATAGCTTCCTCGATGTGCTCCAGGACCTCTGGTGGCGCCTCGATCGTTCCCTGCTCAAGGATGCCTGCTGGATGAGCGCAATGTTCAGCGGGATGGACTCTCTGCGCTCTGGGACGACGACAATCGTCGACCATCATGCTTCACCCAGCTACATCACTGGAAGCCTGGCGACGCTGTCTGATGCGTTGAACAAGATCGGCTTGCGGCACGTGCTTTCCTATGAGGTCACCGACCGTAACGGAGTGCAGGGGGCACTGGCAGGTATCGAGGAGAACATTCGTTTCTTCGACGAGGTTCAGGGGAGGGGAGGACTGGTTTCGGCCATGGTCGGCCTGCATGCGTCGTTCACGGTCTCGGACGCTACCCTCGCCACCCTGCGTGAGAAAGTCGGGTCGCGCAGCTGTGGGTATCACGTTCACGTAGCTGAGGGCTCCATTGACGAGGCGGACAGTGTCGAGAAGTACGGCAAACGCATCGTGGCCCGCCTGGATGATGCGGGACTGCTCGGTCCGCGGTCGATCGCCGTGCACTGTGTCGGCATTGA
>JAPLGJ010000233.1 GCA_026390215.1 Caldisericota bacterium | reverse complement strand
TGTCTCTGCCGCTTGACAGAGACGGTCTATTCCGTACAATCCGCCCATGGAAAGCCAATCTGTCTTCCGCCAAGCTGTACGCCAGACACTCCCCGTCCTGATGGGGTATATCCCTCTCGGCATCGCATTCGGGTTCTTGGCAGTGCAGGCAGGACACCCATGGTGGTATCCGGTGGCCATGAGCATCTTCGTCTACTCAGGAGCCACCCAGTTCTTCATCCTTGGACTGTCTGCAGCTGGCATGCCCATGGCAACGGCCATCGTCATGGCTTGCCTGCTCAACCTGCGCCACTCCTTCTATGGCTTGTCGCTCCTCACGAAGTTTTCCGGCACACGGTGGGCCAAGCCATACCTGATCTTCGCCGTCACGGACGAGACCTTCGCCCTCCTAACGACTGTCGAGGAACCAGATCCTTCCACAAGAACTCGGCTGTATGTCCTCATCTCGCTCCTCGACCAGCTGTACTGGGTCGCCGGAACACTGGTCGGTGCCGTTCTGGGAACGGCCGTCCCCACCACCATCACCGGCATCGAGTTTTCGCTGACAGCCCTGTTTGTCGTCCTGGCTGTCGGCAGCACAGAGAGAATCCGCTCTCTTGTGCCCCTTGCTGTCGCCCTGGCAACGACCGTGATCGGGCGCCTTCTTCTTCCATCATCGGCCGTTCTGCCGGCATCCATCGCTGTTGGAACGGGCATGCTGCTGCTTCTCTCGAGGCATACGGATGATGGCTGACTCCCTCGTGGTCCTCGCCGTCATGGCAGGCATCACCTTCGCAAGCCGCCTGCTGCCGTTCCTGCTGTTCAGCCGCAACCACCCACCCCGCTGGGTTGCGACCGTCGAGACTGTCTTGCCACCGCTTGTTCTGTGGCTTCTCGTCTTCTACTCGCTCAGCAGTATCGCGTGGCTCACGGCACCCTACGGGATACCGGCACTTGCGGGCGTGGGCATTGTTGTTCTCGTCCACCGCTGGAAGCATAGCGCTCTCTTGAGTATTCTCTCAGGAACGGCGGTCTACATGGTGCTGACACGGCTGCTGGCGTAGTGTTCGGCGCTGGACGCTGAGCGCCACCGTGGTACAATAATTGGTGTAGTCAACCTTTGCGGGAGGAACACATGAGCGTACTGGAAGAGATACGGGCCAAGGCGAAGGCTCTGCACCGCACCGTCATTCTGCCCGAGGGTAACGAGGAACGTACCCTCAAAGCGGCACAGATGCTGGTCAGTGGCAGAATGGCGGACGTCATCCTGGTCGAGGACGAATCGTCTATCCGTCAGAACGCTGCCAAGGCAGGCGTCGATCTGACCGGCGTGCAGATCGTGGATCCCAAGACGTCACCCAAGGCAGCCGAGTTTGCCGCTCTCATCTTTGAGAAGCGCAAGGCCAAAGGGATGACACCGGAGAAAGCTGCCGAACTGTCCGTGGACCCCATCTACTTTGCCACCTGCATGCTGGAGACCGGCATGGCACATGCACTGGTGACAGGTGCCCTGCACAGTACCGGCGACATGCTGAGGCCAGCGCTGCAGATCGTCGGCACTGCCCCGGGCAGCAAGACGGTCAGTTCCATGTTCCTCATGGTCATGCCGGACGGCAAGCTGCTGGGCTTCGGCGACTGCGCCGTCATCCCCGATCCCACCGTCGAGCAACTGGCGGACATCGCGATCGCGACCGCAAAGACGTACAGGACGCTGACGGGCATCGAGCCTGCCGTCGCGATGCTCTCCTTCAGCACCAAAGGCTCTGCCGAGCATGACATGGTCACCAAGGTGCGTGAGGCGACTGCCCTGACACACCAGAAGGCTCCCGAGCTCCTGGTCGACGGCGAGCTGCAGTTCGACGCAGCATACGTGCCCTCCGTCGGCGCGCGCAAGGCTCCGGGCAGCCCGGTCGCAGGCAAGGCCAACGTGTTCATCTTCCCCGAACTCAACGCAGGCAACATCGGATACAAGATGGTACAGCGTCTGGCGGGCGCTCAGGCTATCGGGCCCATCTCGCAGGGTCTGGCCAAGCCGGCCAACGACCTGTCCCGTGGCTGCTCACCCGAAGACATCCGCGACGTCTGCTGCATTGCGCTCCTCAACGCGTAGTTGCGAGGATCGGGCCACACGACATAGAAATCTAAGGGGCAGCGGTGTGCTGCCCCTTTCGTGACTCCGGAGGAATGCATGGAACCGAAGAAGGTCATCACCTATACAGCTGGCCACGCATCCGTCAGAAAGCAGCTTCTGCTGTTCTGGACCTTCTTCATCATCGGAGCGTTCACCATCGGAGGGGGGTACGCCATGATCCTCATGATGAAGCGCTATCTCGTCGACCAGTATCACTGGCTCGAGGATGAGGAGTTCTACGACATGCTGGCCATCAGCCAGGTCACGCCCGGACCAATCGCCGTCAACATGGCGACGTTTGTCGGCTACACGCAAAGCGGTGTCCTGGGGTCCGTCGTCGCCACGCTGGGTGTCAGTATCCCCGCTGTGGCCGTCATCATCGTCATCGCCGTCTTCTTCCCCGGCTTCAAGGATAACGTCTGGGTCCAGCGCTTCTTCGCCGGCGTCATCGTAGGCGTCGTCGCACAGATCGCGACGATTGTCCTCGACTTGGGCAAACGGCAGAAATGGACCGTTGTCTCCGCTGTCGTATGTGCGGCATCGCTCGGTATCCTGTTCTTCGTCCACCAGGTCAGCCCCATCTGGCTCATCCTGGGCGGCGGCCTGGTCGGCATCACCGTCGAGGCGGTCAAACGGCCCGGAACAGCGCCCGCCGCCGGCAAGAGCGCGTCATGACCAGCTTCCTCGCCTTGTTCGGCGTTTTCTTCAAGATAGGGATCTTCACGTTCGGCGGCGGCCAGGCCATGATCCCGCTGTTGGAGAAGGACCTGGTCGTCAATCTGGCCTGGGTTCCCATGAAGGAGTTTCTGGACTTCGTCGCCATCAGCGAGATCACGCCGGGTCCGGTCGCCATCAACATGGCGACCTTTGTGGGGTACAAGCTGCGTGGTCTCACCGGCGCGCTGGTCACCTCGCTGGGTGTCATTCTGCCCTCGTTCATCATCATCCTCATCATCGCGACCGTCGCACACACATTCCGCACAAACCGCTGGGTCTCGGCATTTCTCGACGGTCTGAAACCCGTCGTGCTGGCCCTGCTCACCTACGCGGTCTATTCCATCGCCAGGAGCGGCATCCCGGCGTGGTGGGGATACGTCGCAGCAGTCGGTATCCTTTTGCTTATACTGAAGTATGGGAAGAAGCTCAACCTGTTCCTGGTGCTGCTTGCAGCTGGTGGACTCGGACTCTTGATGTTCAGGTAAAGGGGGAACTCTATGAAGAAGGCTATCGACAACTACCTCAACGAACACGAGAACGAGATGATGGTGGCCCTGTCTGGTGCCATTGCGATCCCGTCAATCAAAGACCCGGCGACGGCCGACTCGCATGCCCCGTTTGGCAAGGAGATCGGCCACGCTCTCGAGTTCATGCTCAAGACCGCCGAAGGACGACATTTCACGGCCGAGAACATGGAGAACTACGTGGGCCGCGTCCGTTGGGGCGGCGATGGGACACAATATGCAGTCCTGACCCATGTCGACGTCGTTCCGGAAGGAACGGGCTGGAGCGTTCCCCCGTTTGCCGGGACCATCAAGGACGGCCGGCTCTACGGCCGAGGCTCCACCGACGACAAGGGACCGGCTGTTGCCTCCATCTTTGCGCTGGCTGCCGCCCGTGCGGCGCTGCAGGCGCAGCACATCGAGCCGAGGAACGCCATTATGCTGCTGATCGGCACCGACGAGGAATCCGGATGGGCCGATTTCGAATACTACTTCAAGAAGTACGGTATCCCCGAGTCCGGGTTCAGCCCCGACGCCGAATTCCCTATCGTCAACGGTGAGAAGGGCATCCTCAACCTCCAGCTGGTCGGACACGGCACACACGGAGGCATGCTGCGCCACGCCGACGGTGGCACGCGTTCCAATGTCGTCCCGCAGCACGCCGAGGCGGTCCTGGTTACCGATCATGACAAGCTGCAGCGCCTGCAGGGATTGATCGAACGCCTACCCAGGGACGAGTTCTCGGTATCGACGACGCTCGCAAACGGTGAACTGAAGCTCGACGTGGAGGGCATGCCCTCCCATGCGTCTACTCCCGAGAAAGGCCGCAACGCCGTCGGGAAGCTGCTGCAGGTACTCGACGCCGTGCACTGTCTCGAGGACGACGAGTCCCTTCAGTTCCTTGCGCGCGAGATTGGCATCGAATGGACCGGACATCGTGTGGGCGTGGATTTCCTGGACGAGATCTCGGGCATCCTCACACTCAACCTTGGCACCCTGCATGTGGACCATGACGACAGCACGGCGGTCATCAACATCCGGTACCCCATCACGGTCACCAGCAAACAGGTCACCGACCAGTTCGTCGAGAAGTTGCTGGGGACCAAGGTCGAGTTCACGGTCATGTCTGACAGCACACCACACTATGTCGATCCCGACACGCCCCTCATCCAGACCCTGCAGAAGGCGTACACAGAATATACGGGCACAGAAGCAAAGTGTTTTGCCATCGGCGGCGGCACCTACGCACGGGCCATCTCCGGCGCGGTAGCCTTTGGACCACTGTTCCCCGGTCAGCCAATGACTGAGCACGGACCGGACGAGTACATCGATGTCGACTCCCTGCTCAAGGCGACGCGCATCTATGCGTACGCCATGGCAGAACTCTTGAAGGGATAGGGTGAGCACCGAGCGCGAAGTCAAGTATCAGGTCCTGGACCAGGCACTGTTTCGCCGCCTGAACGCCATGGACCATATCGGGAACTTCGCGCTCGAGCACGCCGGAACCGTCGATATCCTGACCATCTACCTCGACACTGCCGAACTGGCCCTGTTCTACAGCCACCACGCGCTGCGCCTTCGCATCATGCAGGGCAGGATCCTTCTTTCTCTCAAAGGCCCGTCCGCCTCACCGGACGGGCTGGTGCAGGAGCGTCCCGAGGAAGAGGTCGACGCTCCGGGCTTCTCGGAGAAATCGCTGCCAACCGTCGAGGACGTCATGCGCCTGATGCCTTCGTCAGTGAGACTGCTGAAGGACGTGACCCTCTCTGCTTCCCTGCGATCGATGGACAAGCGCTCCCTGCACTATGTCCTCCATGACGGCGAGCGGGCCTACGAGATCGCGTGCGACACAGTCGTCTTCAGCTCCCCCCGCAAGCCCGGGCTCAAGGCTGACGCAACTGAACTGGAAATCGAACAGAAAGCGGGTTCGGTCGAGGGTCTTCAGGACCTGATGCGAGCGTTCGAGACGTTCTTCGCCGTCATTCCCCGTCGCGCCTCATCTAAGTACCAGGACGGGCTCAAGGCACTCGAACTCATCTGACGGATATCCCTTCGTCAATTGTGAATCCCTTTGGTGCCAGGCACCAAAGGGATTCACAATTAGTCAGATCAGTGGAGGACGCGCGTGAGCATACGGCGCAGGTCGTCGAGATCCAGAGGCAGCCCCAGGACACCGTCGACGGACGATGCCTTGTCGGCAGGACAGCCGACGCCATGCTGGCAAATGACAATGACCGGCAAACCCAGACGCCCGCGCCCCTCCACCGCAGCATCAAGATCGGAGCTGTCACTGACGACTGCCAGCACGACACTCGGCGCAACGTGCGCAGTATTCTGTGCGGCGTCCTCCCAAGTCAACGACGCCTGCGCCGTACACCCGGTCGCACCGAGCAGCATGACGAGCGGAGACGGCTTGCCGACGACGAGGACGCGCGTCCCCCTGAGGTCCGCCTCCTGAGCCGGCTGCGTGTGGTCAGAGTGGAACGAAGACTGCTGCGCCACCTCCTTTGCCACTGTCAGGAAAATGCTGATGACTCCCGGGGCAGATGTGACGTCAAGCGACGCTCTGCTCCTGGTTGCCACCGCCTGCGCCGCCGACGCCAGCAGTTCTGCTTCCCTGCCATCCGCGGTGCTGATCGCCTGGGTAACGCCGTGGAGCTCCAGTCGAATCTCTTCGCGTTCACTCATGGGATCACCGGCGATGCTCAACTGGGCACCCGTGACCGGCTTGAGCCGAAGGACGCTGGACTTGATGAGCAAGACCAGTATGTTCCCCAGGTCGTTGTCGGTCATGCGCACGGGAACCGCATGTCCGGGCAACTCCTTGGTGACCGTGACTCCCCTGAGGTACAGTGTTCCAGCCAAGTCGAGGGCATCCGAGGCCGCCTTGACCGCATCACATGCGGCCGTGCCCTTAGCGCTGTCGCGCGCAAAGTTCAGCATCTTGCGTGCGAGAACTGAGGCTCGCGTGGCGGACTCCTCGATAGCAGCCATCGACACTGCGAGGGGACTATCCTCGGGTACGTCCATCTTGGCCAGCGCCGCGTTGCCGAGCACCCCCTGCATCATGTTGTTGAAGTCGTGGGTCACCTGAACCGACAGCTCCGCCACGCTGCGATAGCGGGCCAGCCTCAGCAAACTCCCGTGTGCTTCGTCGATCCCGGCCCTGAGGGTGACCACGCTCATGACGGCAGCCATGCAGCGCAGACAGACCGCAGACGGCTTGCCCACACCCGAACCGTCGCGTGCAAACTCGGCGATCACCAGCCCAACGTTCTGTCCCTGGTCGCGCAGTGCCGCCACGCCGACTGTGGAAACGTCACCCTCATCCGCCGTCGCCCAGCGGACCACGCCATCCGCCAGCACCGCTCCCAGCATCGAGGCTGCCACAACCGGTACTCTGATGCGGGTGAGCGTTTCGCCGGGTTCATGTCCTGTCGCCACCAAGTCCAGCAGGTCCTCGCCCGCCACCTTGCGGTAGACGGAGAGGACTACCTTGCCGGTCACCTCGCCAAGCGCCGCCTGGGCCTCCAGTACAGCCTGCTCAGTCGCGACCGCGTCCACCACGCGCACCATGCTCCGAAGACACGAACACGGACAGTTCCCGGGAACACAGGAAGCAATGGGTTCCTGCTGTGCCTGGTCGGCAGGCAGCTCCACCATCGTTGTCCATCTCCAATCCCTCATCTCGTCCCCCTTTGCGACCGTGCTCTCATGCCCCGACGCCGTCCTCCGTGCTGGTCTGACGCGCCTGTGTCAATCGACCCTCCCGGGTCAGCATCTCGACAACGGCGTTCTGGCTCCGACGATACTCCCGGGCCACATAGGGTGACAACATGGAGTGCAGCAACGCTGCATACTTCATCCTGAAGTGCACGACGTCGCCTTCGCAGAAATCGTTCTCTGCCTCCGTCACGTCGAGGACCATGTGATCGCTGGAGCTGCCGGCAATTGCGATCCCCTCGTCCAGAGGTATCAGGGCGCCCGGGTCCGTGTCGGTGTATCCCAGTGCCAGCACCGCGCGTCTGCGGACACCACGGTCCACGACATGGGGTTGCCGGCCTTCCGCGTCCAGACCCACAGGCCCATCGGGTGCGCTCGGCTTCTCCCGCACCTCGATGACTTCGGCCTCCAGGACAAACGCGTCCTGACGCAGCCAGGGGATGACGCGCGAGTCGGTCGTGCTGACACCAAGCAGGAGTGCCTCGCCGGCTCGCAGCTCGGTCACGGTCGGTGACAGCAAGCCATGCTCGATCAGGTCGAGGGCTACTGTTCCGCCCGTCGAGACGATCTGCAGGGGTAGTCCCGTCTCGCGGCGGACACGCTCAGCAGTCGCACCGAACAGGTCCTGGTTCTCGGCAGTGGGCAGGATCCCGGTGATGCATCCCACATTTGCAGCCAGGCCCACGACCTCCACACCCGCGATCCTCGACGCGGCAAGGACGAACGGGGTCAGCTCCGACGTCGGCACACCGTCGCGTCGGTCTCCCATTTCGACCACCGCGAGGACATCACAGGTCGTTCCCTTGGCCAGAGCGGCCTCACCCAGCGCCTCCATGGCACTCAATTCCGACATGAACGCGCGATCGGTGATGTGCGGAACGAGATGCATCTGCGAGTGTGGAGGCTGCCTGAGGAGCGTGAGTTCCAGGACACCGAACTCCTCCTGACGCAAGCTCAGGAAGTCGTGGACGCGCGAGTCGCCGATGCTGTGAATACCGCCGCGCATGAACGCCTGAACGATCTCGGCATCCGACGTCACTCCTTTGGTGACGGCCACGACACCCAGTCCGTGCTCCCGGCAGAGTGAGCGGACCTTGGCAGCATTATCGGTCAGACAATCGAGGTCGACGACGACGCGCGGAAAACTACTCACTCCATGCACGCTCCTGTCAGCAGCGCTTGATTAGACTGGCAGTGCTGCGACGTATTCAGTGTAGCTCGCCCATCTGCTATGGAAAGACCAGGACGCGGGCTTGCCCAGCATCCTATCATATGAAACGAGATGGACGCCAGTCAGCGCCAGCGTCCATCAACGTTGAGTCAAAGCTGCAAGAGGTCAGACGGTCTCGCGCTGAACCTCGGTGACCACCGTGGTCTCGGGCCGTTCTGCGTCGATGCGTTCGACGGCGGCCTGAATGATGCGGCCGATGAGGTCCTCGTAGGATAGTCCCATCAGTTCGGCCATGACGGGGATATCACTCTTGCCCTTCGTCAGACCGGCCAGTGGGTTGATCTCTATGAACGACGGTTCGCCATTTGCGTCGAATCGCATGTCGATTCGGGCACAGTCACGACAATGCAGTGCCTTGAAGACACCGACGGCCAAGTCGCGCACCTTCTGGTATTCATCGGCGGTGAGGTCAGCGGGGCACTCGGGAACAAGGTACTTCTCCCAGTGATGCTTGATCTCCGGCGTGTAGAAGAAATCTCTCTCAGTCCCACTCAGCAGCTTGAACGACATTACCCCGAGAACCTCTGGTTCCCGGTTGCCGATGACACCCACGGTGACTTCGCGGCCAGGCAAGAACTCCTCGATGAGGATGCTGGAGCCGGGATACGCTGCCAGCAGTTCGCTCACCTGGTTGCGGAGCTCGTCGTCGCAAGTGACCCGGGAGTTGTCGTTGATACCCATGCTGGAGCCCTCACGGGACGGCTTGACGAACAGTGGATACCTGGGGGCACCGGCCTGGATGATGGCCTCGACCTGAACAGGATTGTCCACCGACCAGAAGGCTGGTGTGTTGATGCCGCCCTGCATCAAGACTCGTTTGGTGATCGTCTTGTCGAGCGCGAGGGACAATGCCAGCGTGTCGGAGAAGGTGTATGGGATGCCCATCATGTCGAGGATGGCCGGCATCTGCGATTCACGGGCACGGCCGTACAGTCCTTCGGCGATATTGAAGACCAGGTCGACTGGCTGCCGTTTCAGGCGCGAAATGGCGTCCAGCCCAAATCCCAGCCGAACAGGTTCGTGCCCGGCTGCGATAATGCCTCTCTCGATATTCCGAACCGTCTCCAGGGAATCGAACTCGTCCGCCCTGTCGGATGGGATTCCTTCTGCGGCTGCGACTTCAGTAGACAGGTTGTAGGTAATGCCTATACGCATGATACGTTCTCCTCGTTGTTGGATGGGTGATGAGTAAGGTATTGCTCATGACTATCCAGCCCGACCATCGCCGAGGAGCGTAGACAACGGCTGGAGCCGCCGCTCGTCAGAGGGGAGAATCAGTGCTAAAAGGCTGTTACCAGTGAAAAGGGAACGTGCGTACAGCCCCCGTCTATGCCGCTTGCGGCTTGGGGGTGGTTCGTCGACAGACTCGCGGTCTTCGTACGAAAGAACCATTCTTCTATCTGTATTCACGCAGTTGTCTCCCATGAAGCAAAATGAACTTCGCAACAACTATAGTGGGGTCGATTCTCTTGTCAATAGCATTGACCCCTCTTGTCACCCGCACTATGTGAGCATCTGAACAAGGCTCTGCATCAACGTTTGAGCTTCTTCCTGACCGCCGTGGCGCTCACAGCCTTCACTTCAGAACCAGACCCGCTGTGGTCCGACACAGCCCTCGAGGCAGCTGCAAGGGCTTTTGATGCATTATTCGGGCTGGTCGCCGCAACAGGAGACTTCACACTTCGCCTGGCAGGAGTCGCCGGCCTGCCGAAGGTTCCACGCGCACCAGTGACGATGGCCAGCCGCCTGTCCACCAGACCCTTGCGGTCCTCAAGTGGCTTCAACAGCTCATCGCACGTCAGGTCGAGATTGATCGGTGTGACAGAGACGTAGTTGTTGATGAGTGCATAGCCGTCGCTACCGGGCTTGGCATCGTGAGGACCGGAGTTGCCGGCAATCCAGTAGTAGGCGCGACCA
>JAPLGJ010000025.1 GCA_026390215.1 Caldisericota bacterium | reverse complement strand
CAAGCTTGCCTTGTCTCTGGGAGCAGCTGCATCGATCTACTTCGATGGACACGTTGCCCAGCAGACAAAACGCACCATCGCAATTGCATGGGACCCACGGGTCTCGTCGGAGATGCTTGCCGCAGCACTTGGTGCCGGCTTTATGGAGACCGGGGTGTCCGTCGATTACCTGGGAGTACTGCCGACCCCTGGACTCGCGCTCATTTTGGCTCGCGAGACACGGTACATGGCTGGTGCCATGATCTCTGCGTCACACAATCCTCCGGAGTACAACGGGATCAAGTTCTTCGGCCCTGGCGGTCGCAAGCTGGCAGACGCAGACGAGGAGGCGATTGAGGGGAACCTCGGCCTCGTCGAACTTGGCAATCCCTCAAGAGTGCACGGTGACGAAGTTGGTGGCGCTCACAGAGTCGAGAATGCGCGCGAGGAATACATGTCCTTGGTGCAGCAGAATAACCCAGGGCTTTCGCTCAAGGGGATCAGGATCGTTGTGGACGGCGCTCACGGGGCGACAAGCTATACGACACCGACCCTGCTGCGACATCTGGGTGCGCAAGTGATCGAGATGAACACGGATCAGGATGGCAAGCTTATCAACAAGGACTGCGGATCCACACATCCTGGCGCCGTGGGCGTGAGGGTGGTGGCCGAGAAGGCTGATCTGGGCGTTGCCCATGATGGCGACGGTGACCGGGTCATCATGGTCGACCACGACGGGCGCCGCGTCTCCGGGGATGTCATGTTGTACATTCTGGCTCTGGGTTTGGCTGGAGAAGGTCGGCTCACCGGCAACACAGTCGTCGGAACGGTCCTGACCAACCTTGGCCTGGAGAAGGCGCTGGAATCTCACGGGGTCAGGCTCGAACGGACAAGCGTAGGAGACCGCTACATTCTGGACCGCCTGAACGAGGGTGGGTTCGTGTTAGGTGGCGAGGAGTCGGGTCACATCATCAACATGTATCAGAACGTGACGGGCGACGGTCTGGCGACGACCCTTGCAGTGCTGGGATACCTTGCCAGGACCGGGCGCGACCTGTCAGCAATTGTCGACGAGGTCGAGCTCTATCCTCAGATTGCCGAGAATGTCAGGGTGAAAGACACGTCCATTGCTTCACACCCAGAGTTCATGGCCGCGGTCGAAGCGGTGCGCGTCGAGTTGGGCAATGCCGCCAGACTTGTCGTGCGGCCTTCGGGGACAGAACCCCTGGTGCGCATCTTTCTCGAGGGCAGGGACACTGAGCGTCTGATGGCGCTGGCAGACCGGCTGAAGCGTGTCCTGTTGTCAGCTGGTCAGCAAGGAGAGGAGTGACATGTGTGGGATCATCGGATACGTTGGACCGCGTAAGGTAGTCCCCGTCATCATTGAGGGTCTACGCAAGCTTGAGTATCGAGGGTACGACTCGGCGGGGATGGCTATTCTGGAGCAGGGGGAGCTGGTCGTCGTCAAGAAGCGTGGCAAGCTCAAGGCTCTCGAAGAGGCCGTCAAGGGAAACGAGTATTCTGCGACCACCGGAATGGGACACACACGATGGGCGACCCATGGCAAGGTCGAAGACAGGAATGCTCATCCTCAGCTGGACTGCAAGGGCACGATCGCCGTCATCCACAATGGTATCATCGAGAACTACCAGGTCCTCCGAGAGGATCTGATCCGGAAGGGGCACGTTTTCCTGTCCGAGACCGACACCGAGGTGATCTCTCATCTTATCGAGGAGCAGATCGACGCGGGCGCAGACCTGCGCGATGCAGCCCGGAAGACTGCTTTGCAGCTTGATGGAGCCTTCGCATTTCTCGTTCTGGCCAAAGCGTTCCCCGGTCGCATCGTGGCAATTCGCAGGCTATCTCCGCTGGTCCTTGGCGTCGGCGACGGCGAGATGATTCTCGGTTCAGATACCCCGGCACTCCTGGAGTACACGCATCAGATCATCCCCCTGCACGATGGGGACGTCGTCGAAATCAACGACAAGGGATACGCCTTCTTCTCGCTTGATGACGGACAGCCTCTCGACCGGACGCCCATGACCGTTCAGTGGAGTGCCTCCGCCGCAGAGAAGCAAGGCTACAAGCATTTCATGTTGAAGGAAATCTACGAACAGCCGGTCGTCATCAGGGATACCCTGTACGGCCGCATCGATATCGACAGTGGACACGTTGAGCTCGAGGAATTCCGGGGCCAGCCCGTTCCCGACCATATCTCGATCGTGGCCGCAGGGACGTCGTACCATGCATCACGCGTAGGTAAGTACCTTCTGGAAGAATTGGCACGCATCCCCACCGAGGTGAGTTTCAGTAGTGAATACCGCTACCAGCGACCGATTGTCTCTCCAGGGACAATGGGAATTGCTGTTACGCAGTCAGGAGAAACGATTGACACGCTCGCTGCACTGCGGCTTCAACGGGACCTCGGTGCCAGGGTTGTCGCCATAACAAACCGACCGGAGAGCACCGTTTCGCGCGAGTCAGATGTGACGTTCGTTACTCAGGCGGGACTCGAGATCGGCGTTGCCGCGACGAAGTCGTTCATGGCCCAGCTCATCGCCTTCTATCTCCTAGCTCTCAATTTTGGACAGCGCAATGGTACGCTTGATGCGCAGATGTCAGCACACTATGCGTCGCAGCTGTCCAGTCTCAGCCAGAAGTGTGAGCAGGTCCTCGAATATGTTGGCGTCATGGAGACGATTGCGCGCAAGTTCTACGGCGTCCACGACATGATCTATGTGGGGCGCGGCGTCAACTATCCCATTGCCTTGGAGGGCGCGCTCAAGATGAAGGAAATCAGCTACATTCATGCCGAGGGGTACGCTGCCGGAGAACTTAAACATGGCCCCATTGCCTTGCTGGACCAGGATGTGCCCGTGGTAGGCATTCTTCCTCAGGGGGCGCTGTACGAGAAGATCTACTCGAATCTGCAGGAGTCCATCGCGCGGGAGTCGCCCCTCGTGGTTCTGGCCGACAAGAAGGATAGCAGAGCACGGGACATTGCCACGGATTTCATTCCGATGCCGTCGGTCGAAGAGTTGTTCTCTCCAGTGGTCTATTCATTACCGCTCCAGCTTCTGGCATACTATACAGCAGACGGCAAAGGCCTGGACGTGGACCAGCCGCGGAATCTGGCAAAAAGCGTGACAGTGGAATAGCTGAGCTCTGAGACCCGTTTTGTGAGGCGCTGAGCCGAAGGCCGGCCT
>JAPLGJ010000192.1 GCA_026390215.1 Caldisericota bacterium | reverse complement strand
CCCTTCGATTCGATCTGTCTCCGGAAGGCGAACGGAGACGACGTTGAACTCCTCGGAACGACGACCCACCTGTTCCCCGGACTCGATGTCGCGCACTTCGAGTGCCACGAAACGTCCATCGAACTTCGGCGGTTCGACACTGCCCAACTCGAAGGCGAAGCACTGATCGGCATCCCTGACACATCCGCTCGATGGACCGTGAACGGAGAGGCTGTGGCTCCAGAGCGGCAAGGCGTCCACACCGTCTTGCGAGTGCCCATGACGCGAGTTGCGCGGCCCGCCGATTCAGGCATACTGCTGACAGCGGCATCACGAGACAAGGAGGTATGACTATGGAACCATTTGCACTGCCGGAGAGTTTCCTGCTGGGCACGGCGACAGCCTCCCTGCAGATCGAGGGTGGTGATCGCAACAACAGCTGGTATCGCTGGGTTCAGACCGGCCATGTCAAGGATGGCACGAGCTGTATCGTAGCTGACGATCACTGGAACAGGGTAGATGAGGACATTGCCCTCATGAAGCAGCTCCATCAGCAAACCTATCGGATGAGTCTCGAATGGAGCCGCATCGAGCCGGCACGGGGGCGGTTCGACAAGGATGCTATTGGCCACTATCGTCTCGAGATACAGCAACTGGTGAATGCGGGCATCAGGCCTCTTGTCACCCTGCACCATTTCTCGAACCCGCTGTGGCTCGAAGATGCGGGGGCATGGGTCAACCCGGACGTCGTGGATCTTTTTGAACGGTACACCGCGTACGTCGTCGAGAACCTTGGTGACCTCGTGAGCGACTGGTGCACCGTCAACGAGCCGAACGTTTACCTCGCGGCGGGATACGTCATGGGCGGATGGCCGCCGAGCGACATCAGTGTCACCAAGTACTTCCGGGGCGCCCGCAACATGATCATGGCTCACATCAAGTCCTATCGCAAGATTCATCAGGTGCGTGACTCCAATGGCTACAATGATACGATGGTCGGCGTCGCCAATCACCTCAGACTGTTCGATCCCAAGCATGGCAGCAGTCGCGAGCGGTGGGCGGCGGGCATGTACGAACGACTCTTTCAGGAACTCTTTGTCACAGGGATGTGCGAGGGAAGGCTCCTCTCACCGCTGGGAGGGGGATACCCCCTCGGGGAGGGTCGCTATTTCGATTTCTTCGGCATCAACTACTATGCACGCGACCTCGTCGATTGCTCCGGCAAGCCCACGAATCCACTGGGCAGGCTTGAAGTGCGCGAAGACAGCCAGAAGAACGACCTTGGGTGGGAGCTGTACCCTGAGGGGCTGTATCGTGTCTGCAAGAAGTATTGGGACCGCTATCATAGCCCCATCTTCATCACCGAAAATGGCACAGCGGACGCCAAGGACTCCTTCCGGACCAGGTACATCTACGACCACCTTCTCCAGGTGAGCCAGCTCATCGAGGACGGTGTCGACGTACAGCGCTACTATCACTGGTCCCTGATGGACAACTTCGAGTGGATCGAGGGCCTGAGCGCCAAGTTCGGCATCGTCGCAGTGGACTACGCCACGCTCGAGAGGACGGTACGCACCAGCGGATGGTTCTATGCTGACATCGCGAGGCATCGCGGCGTTACGGAGAAGATGATTCAGCAGTATCTGAGCTGAACACTGCACATTCACAAGTGCCGCGCCGGGATAAGACCCGGCGCTTCCCTTTTCCTCATCAACACCCATTGCCTCCAGAACCCCGTGCGGCGAGTGACTTTCTTCCCGGATTTCCTATACTACGATGAAGAGAATATGAGGCAGAATACGATGCTGGACACATACCAAAGCCGACTGAGCCACAGACCCCGAAGGGGTGTGACGCTCTCAGGATGGTTCCACCTCTGTTGCAGGGACCGACTGAGTCACGAACTTCAGGGGGACTTGTAGGTATGCCTCCCATCCTTGCCGTCTGTTTCGTGTGGCACTTCCATCAGCCACAGTATCAGGATCTCACGTCGGGAACGGCGCTGCTTCCGTGGACTCGGCTTCACTGCGCACGCAACTACACGATGATGCTCCATCTGCTCGAAGAGCAGCCCACAGCGCACGTCACAATCAACTTGACGCCGGTCCTGGCCGCCCAGCTTGATGCCTACGCCAACGACAAGTGCACCGACGAGTGGCTGGAGCTATCTGCGAGGCGAGTCGACGAGCTCGACATGGACCAGCGAGCACGGCTTGTCGCGATGTTCTTCGACGTCAACCAGCAACGCGTTATCGAGCAAGACTCCCGTTACCGCCAGCTGTCCCTGCGAAGGTCCGGGCCAATCAAGATATGGTCGGAACAGGAGCTGCGGGACCTTCAGTGTCTGTTCACGCGGGCGTGGACGTGCTCCAGCGACCTCAGGGAAAGACCAGGGGGAGCGATTCTTCTGGGCAAGACCCGGGACTTCACCGAAGAGGACCATGCGGCGCTGGTCGACGCTCAACACGACCTGGTCCGGGACTTCCTGCCGAGATTGGCAGGACTCTGCCGGTCGGGACAGGTCGAAGTGGCCACGTCGCCCTATGCGCACCCGATTCTGCCGCTGCTTATCGACACAGACACAGCTGCGGTGGTCCAGGACACTCCCCTGCCACACCCGGCGTTTCGCCACCCTGAAGACGCGATGCAGCAACTACGGTTCGGAAAGCAGTATGTCGAACACCTCCTGCAGCTGCCGATCTCAGGGTGCTGGCCTTCCGAGGGCAGCGTGTCGCCGCAGGCAGTTACCGAGATCGCGCGGGCAGGCTTCTCCTGGACGGCTACCGATGAGGATATCCTGCTGCGAGAGCTCCCCGGAGAACCACGATCAGTGCTGTACCACCCCTACCGGGTCCAGACGACAGCCGGGGATATCATGATGGTCTTTCGCGACCGCGCACTCTCAGATGCCATCGGCTTCAAATACGCGTCGAAGACCACGGATAGTGCAGTGTCGGAATTCATGGGGCACGTGCGCGCAGTGAGAGACAACCTCGACCGGCCCGGCATGCTGTCGATCATCATGGATGGCGAGAATGCATGGGAGTTCTACCCCGGAGGCGGGGTTCAGTTTCTCCGAGCTCTCTATACGGCGCTGGCCAGCGAGTCCGACGTACGGCTCATGACGGTAGGCGACGCGCTGAAGGGCGTATTGGCATCAGACATGCCTGCCTTCCGCCCGGGTTCGTGGATCGACGGCAACTTCCGCGTCTGGATCGGTGAAGAAGAAGACAACAAAGCATGGGAGTACCTCCGGGCGACCCGGGAGGACTGGGGACGATTCAGCCCGGCCGAACAGGAACGCTCATGCATGTCTCTGCTTGCAGCCGAAGGGTCCGACTGGAACTGGTGGTATGGTCGTGAGCGCACGGCCGAGACATCAGTTCAGTTCGATGATCTCTATCGGAGGCACTTGACGAACGTCTACATGCAGGCTGGTCATCCAGTCCCAGATCAGCTCTTCGAGCCAGTTCTGGACAGTGAGTCACTGACAGTTGTCGTCGAGCCCGCCGGTCTCATGAATCCGCGGATCGACGGAGGTCCAGTGACGTATCTCGATTGGGCATCTGGACGCTGTTTCCAGCCCGACGGCGGGAGCGGCGCGATGAACTCCGGAGCCCCCGCCGTGACGTCACTGCGCATCGGATACAGCCTGTCCGCCATCTACTTCCTGATCCAGTTGGCGCCAGAGATGGCGGCCACCGAAGACTTGAGGGTCGAGGTCCGTCTATCTTCACTGGCGGGAGCAAGTCGCTTCATCGTTCAACGAGAGGGCGGCATGGTCACCGGATGGACAGAACCTCCTGGAGATACCGACTGGGCCCTGCAGAAAACCCTGCAAATCAAGCTTCCCTTCACGACAATCAGAGCTCAGCGGGGCGAACGTGTCACCTTCACCGTCCTCGTCTCCGGCGGAGGACGCCTGGTTGCGACCATCCCTGTCAGGGGAGTGATGTCGATGACGCTCCCTGAAACGGATTACGAGCTCCAGCACTGGGAGGTGTGATATCAAGAGGCTGTGTCTGTGCGTTCATAATCACCAGCCGGTCGGCAACTTCGACAACGTATTCCGAGAGGCCATCAACAGAGCCTATCTGCCATTCCTCGAAACGCTGACCGATTTCCCGCGTATCAAGGTCTCTCTTCACTCCTCGGGGCCACTCCTGGAGTTCATCGAACGGAATCATCTGTCTGCCTACCTGGACCTCGTCCGGAAGCTGGCCGCGCGAGGTCAGCTGGAACTGGTCGGTGGAGGCTTCTACGAGCCCATCCTGCAACTGCTTTCGGAAAGCGACCGAATCGCGCAGATCCAGCTCATGAGCGACGAGCTTCTGAGACTCTTTGGACAACGACCCACCGGCCTGTGGCTGACCGAACGGGCGTGGGAGCCACACCTGGCACGTTCCCTGGCCTTGGCTGGAGTCCAATGGACGCTGCTTGACGACAACGGATTTGAGAAGACGGGACTCAATGGAACAGACCTGTTTCATGTCTACGTCACCGAGGAAGAAGGGCACACGATCAAGGTGTTCCCCATCCTCAAGGAACTGCGCTACAAGATTCCTTGGGCGGAGCCTGACGAGACCCTGCGCTTCATCCGTCAGAGTCCCGACGATGCAGAAGTGTTCGTGTATGGAGACGACGGTGAGAAGTTTGGCATGTGGCCGGGCACCTATGATCACGTCTATGTGGGCGGATGGCTGCGACGATTCTTCCAGGCGCTGACAGATGCGGACGACGTCGTCACTCTGACGGTCGGCGAAGCTGCGTCTTCCCTGCAGCCACGGGAGTGCGTCTACCTGCCGGCCTGCTCATACGCCGAGATGGAGGAATGGTCACTGGCAGCGTCACGACAGAAGGCGTTCGCCGATCTGCACGAGAAAACCAGTCCGGAAGACCGTTCGTTTCTCAGCGGCGGCACATTTCGCAATTTTCTCGCCCGATACCCCGAGGCCAACCGCATGCACAAGCGCATGCTGTTCGTCGGCAGTGAAGTGGGAGAGGCGGGCGGGGAAGCCCGCACGCACTACCTTCGAAGCCAGTGCAATTGCGCGTATTGGCACGGCATCTTCGGCGGGCTGTATCTTCCTCACCTCCGCGACGCCGTCTACGCCGAACTGCTCACAGCCGAACGGCTGATGCCGGGGCGACGCTTGGGTGCCTGGCTGCAGGACACCGACGCTGACGGGCGACCTGAGGTCGTCATGGCAACCGAACACCAGATGTTCTTCCTGCACACCTCCGGCGGTCGCCTGGTCCTGTGGGACGACCTGCGACAGGCGTGGTCCTGGAGCAATGTCATGACACGATACCACGAGGCCTACCATGACCGGATGCTCGAAGCCACGTCACAGAGTGAGTCGCACGAAGCGGCCAACATCCACGAGACTCTGCGCCTCAAGGACCCTGATGCCATTCGCGCACTTCAATTCGACGATCACATGCGCGTCAGCTTCATCGACCACTTCGGTCCGTCACTTGATGCCGCCACAGGCGATGAACCCGTAATGGAAGAGTACTCAGCAGAACTCGGCCAGACCTGGGCACGGTTCGAGGCCCCCGGACTGATAGTCAAGACATTCACGCCGAGTGAGGGCGGGCTCCGTGTCGACTTTGAGATCGGAGCACCACAGGACTGGTACGTATGTGAACTGAACCTGGCACTGTGGTGGGAAGACAGAGAACGCTCCTTCGTGGCGGACTCCTTCAGCATCGGAACCGAATCTCATCGTCTCTCGGTACGGACCAGCCGCCCTGTTCATGTGGAACTTCGTCCGATTAGGACAGTTTCGAATTCGGAGAGTGGCATCGAAACCGTCTACCAGGGAATGACGGTGTTTATTGCACTTGACCTGAAAACGTCACGGCACCTCACCCTAGAAATTGGAGGCTGACATGAATGGCCGCTTTGTTCTGGTCCTGCATTCGCATCTGCCCTACGTCCTTGGCAAGGGACGCTGGCCTTTCGGCGAAGAGTGGTTGCATGAGATCGCCCTCGACACGTACCTCCCTCTCCTCGAAGGACTGGAGGGCCTGGACCATGACAACGTGCCGGGGACCATTGCAGTCGGCATCACTCCCATCCTCATGGAACAGCTCAAGTCTCCAGCATTTGTGGACAGCTTCCGCAAGTGGGTCGACACAAAACGCAAGGCACTGGAACAAGACGTCTCACTCCTGCCGGATACTCCAGAAGCTCACGGCCTCAACATGTTCTACCGTGATGAACTGGACCAGCGCCTTCGACAGTTCGACGCGCTGGGCGGCGATCTGGTGGGGGCCTTCGCCAGTCTGCAGGAGCGGGGACGCCTGGAGGTGCCGACCTCATGTGCCACGCATGGCTACATGCCACTGTTCAATAACGACGAATCGAGGCGCCTGCAGATCCGGGCGGGAGCAGCGACCTATGAGCACTGGATGGGCCGAAAGCCCGTTGGCTTCTGGCTGCCGGAATGCGGCTATGTCCCTGGTATCGAGCGCCTCCTCGCCGAGCAAGGACTGCGCTACTTTGTCGCCGACGCAGCTGCTCTGGACACGGGTGGCCCACCCGATTTCGTCAGTGGACACGCTATCATCCCGACAAGTGCCGATGCACCGTGGACGCCATGGGACATTGGCCCGGGCACAGCTGTATTCCTGCGCAATTCGGCCACAAGCGAGCAAGTCTGGTCACGTGACCTCGGCTATCCTGGAGATGGCGTCTATCGCGAGTTTCACAGACGATGTGAAGGCTCGGGATGGCAGTACTGGCGGATTACCAGCAAACAGACTGATCTGGGAGCAAAGGAGCTCTACAGGCCGGAAGAAGCGCGCCGGCGCGCTGAAGAACACGCCGCGCATTTCGCTTCACTGGTCAGCGACCTCGCGGCCCAACGACAGAGGCTCACTGGCGATCCGGGTGTGGTCGTAGCAGCCTACGACACCGAACTCTTCGGACACTGGTGGTACGAGGGGCCGGGATGGATCGCTGCCGTGCTCCGCAACCTGGCCACGAAGGAATCCATCTCGGCAGTCGCCCCGACGACGGTCCTGGCCGAGCGCGATCTGCCCCTCGGGCGACTGCGCGAATCCAGCTGGGGCGCAGGAGGCGGACATGATACGTGGATGAACTCCGAGACCTCGTGGATCTGGGACATGATCCACAGCGATCAACGCCGATTCGTCAGGCTTCTTCCAGGCCTCAATGGCTCTGCCGGCGACGCACTGCTGCGAGAGATCCTGCTCGAGGAGAGTTCT
>JAPLGJ010000172.1 GCA_026390215.1 Caldisericota bacterium | reverse complement strand
TGGATCACACTCTCCTCAAGCCCGAGGCAACGTGCGCCGACATCGAGCGACTGTGTGCCGAAGCGGTACAGCTCGGAACGCTGGCGGTATGTGTCAACTCGTCAATGGTTGAAACCGCATCTTCGGCCCTGAAGGGGTCTGACGTACGCGTGGCATCTGTCGTGGGCTTTCCGCTTGGCGCAACGCTGTGGGCCGCCAAGGCCCGGGAGACTGAGTTGGCCATCCGGTATGGAGCGTCGGAGATCGACACGGTCATCCAGATCGGGTGGCTCAGAGAGAAGAACTATCGCGGTGTTGCACAAGACGTCGCAGCAGTTGTCGAATCGGCCGGAGACGCTCTCGTCAAGGTCATTATCGAGACATGCCTGCTTACTGACGAGGAGAAACGGGTGGGATGCATCATTGCCGTCTCGGCCGGAGCAGGGTTTGTCAAGACGAGCACCGGCTTCAGCAAGGCAGGCGCTACAGAAGACGATGTCAGGCTGATGCGTGAGGTCGTGGGACCTCTCCTCGGCGTGAAAGCCGCGGGAGGTATCCGCGATTTTCACACTGCCATCGCTATGCTTAACGCGGGCGCGACCCGCCTCGGCGTTTCTGCGTCTGCCGCTATTCTTGCGGAGGCACAGCAGTAGCACTCAATGGTCTATCACTGGACGCTCGCCTCCATCCTGAGTGCTTCGAGGGTAGGAGAGAAGGACAAACGCCTGGTGCTCTTCTCCAGAGAACTAGGCAAAGTGACTGCTGTTGCACGAGGGACTGCGCTTCCGGGGGCAAAGTGGTCAACTTCGTTCGAGCCGTTCTCACTTCTCTACCTCCGTCTGTACGATCGTTCTCGTTTCCTGACTGTCGTCAGCTCGGAGGAGCGAGTGGTCTACACAGGCGTCCTATCGTCGCTGTCGAGATCGCTGAAAGGCATGGCCATGAACCAGCTGGCGGAATGCGTTCTTGAGCCATCCTCGGAGGAACCGGGCTTGTTTGCCGCGTACGTTACAGCTCTGTCGAGGCTCAACGTTGCAGCGAATGCAGCCGAGGAGGACATGGCTTTTCTGCAGTTCACGCTCGATGTCCTCGCTGAACTCGGTTTCGGCGTGAGTTCTCTGCATTGTGAACAATGCGGGGCAGCACTGGACGAGAATGTGCATTTCTCCATGAGAGACAATGCCTTCCATTGTTTCCCATGCGCGACAACCGAAACAGATGTCGTCCTCTCTCCCGAGCTCGTCAGCTTTCTTCGGACCGGCGAGGGCAGCATCGACGCCCGCCGTACACTCATGGGCATTGCACTGACGCTGCGGCTGCTAAGGTCTGCTGCCGGCAGACTGGCCATCACACAAGCCTTCGAGCGATTCGCGCAGAACGCTGCTACACTGTTTCACATCGACGCAAGAGAAGAACCCAAGGAGTCATGCCATGAACTTTGAAGAAATGGTTTCCAAACTAGAGCGCTTCTGGGAAGACGAAGGCTGCACGCGTCTGTTTCCGTACGATCAGGAAGTAGGGGCGGGGACACTGAGTCCCTACACGTTCCTGCGAGTCCTGGGGCGCAAACCGTGGAAAGCCGTCTACGTACAACCGTCACGACGTCCGGCAGACGGTCGGTATGGCGAGAACCCCAACCGTCTCTACATGCATCACCAGTTGCAGGTCATCGTCAAGCCTCCCACCACCGACATCCAGGATACATACCTGCGA
>JAPLGJ010000020.1 GCA_026390215.1 Caldisericota bacterium | reverse complement strand
CCCCGACTACGGTGGTGCGTATATCGATCTCGACCGGGACGGCAGCTTCACACTGCGCATCGGTCTCGTGGAATACGGCCAGGGCACGCATACCGGGTTCACGCAGATGGCAGCAGGCCTTCTGCAGGTTCATCCATCCCGGGTGCGGATTGTCGCCGGCCAGACCGAAGGTTCGGTCGACACGGGGCCCGCCACCGCTTCCCGCTCGACGTATACAGCCTCAAACGCCATTGCCGCAGCCTTCCGTGACTTCAGTGCCAAAGCGGCCGGCGCGCTGGATGCAAAGTATCATACGGGAGCGGATGCGGCCTGTGAGGCGAAGGACGGCGGCATGACGACGCCGGTGGGCTTCCGGACGTATGAAGAACTGGCACAGGAGTTTTCCCAGGAATCGCCGTTGCGCGGAGAGGGCTACTTCGTATGGCCGACCGCCGACAGGGAGATCCCTGGGGCCGCCGGACTTCCACACTGGATCTACAGCTTCGCCGCCCAGGCGGCTCTGGTTGAAGTCAACACGCTGACCGGAGAAACCCACCTGCTCAGAGTGGCGACCGCCTTGGATACAGGACACACGGTCAACCCGCAGCAGGTCGAAGGGCAGATCGACGGAGGCGTCGCGCAGGGCGAGGGATTCGCCCTGTTCGAGGACACGCTGATCGCCAAAGGACAGATCCGCACGAAGAATTTCTCCACCTATATCATCCCCACCGTCCAGGATACTCCCGAGCACGAATACATTGTCCTGGAGAATCCAGAGGGAACTAGTGCCCTTGGAGTCCGAGGTATCGGCGAAGTCGTGATGGTACCCGTCATCCCTGCCATCGCCCTGGCAATCCACGGCGCCACAGGTGTCTGGGTGCGTCAGCTGCCCGCGACGCCCGAGCGCGTCTATCGGCTGCTGCATCCAGAACTGTAAGGCAGGCGAAGCTTGCCGGGGAACCTTTGGGACGGAGTATCGTCTAAAAAGGGGATCGATGCGACCGGCCGTCGCCTCTATGGCTATGAATGGAATGTGAAGACGGGCCGAGAGGACCGTAGTCGTCGCGCAGAGCATCTATGGCTTGCTGGCCGATGCCAGGTGTTGAACCAGTTAGTGTTGCAATAGACTGTAGCGGGCTCAGACTTGAGCAAGGATAAGACTACAGCTGTGCGGCAGCTCGTTGATGCACCGCGCGAACGATGAATTGGGAACGTACGAGGAGGTACACATGAAGAGATTGCTGTCACTGTTGCTAGTCCTGGCGCTCGTTCTTGGGGCGTTCGGAGGTGTTCCGCGCGCACAAGCTGCAACGATTACAGTTACGGCAACGCCCTCGACTGTCAACACACCCACTGCCCTCAGTGTGGCGGTCTATACGACTGCTACTTCCCAGAGCTACCTGCTGCTGACTCTTCCCTCTTTTCAGCTGCCCTCGGGGTTTCTTGCGGGTACTGTAACGGTCAACGGGACAGCTGCAACGGCTGCCTATGTCGCAGGAAATCAGATCACCGTGGTGGCGTCGACACCCTTCAGCAGCTATTCAACGATCGTCTTCAGCATAGCTGCAGGAATCAAGACTCCCCTAAGCCCAAACACGTATACTGTTAGTTGCACGGTGGGATCCGACTCCGGGTCTGGGTCGGTTTTGATAAGTGGCTCCAGTGCTTCTTCCTTCACTGTTCAGTTCTACCCAACCACAGCAGGAACCCTTCTTCAGTATGGGTACATTGTCTTTTCTCCTACCGCCAATCTTGCTGCTAGCAACACCATTACTCTTGGATTCCCTACAGGCACGACGTTCCCAACAACGTTCACCGCAGGGAGCATAACTGTCGGAAGTACACCTGTAACGCTGGCATACGTCTCTGGCACACAGTTGACTCTAATCCTAGGGGCTGCAGTCACTGCTGGCGTAAGCACGACCATCGCCATTAGTTCGTCATATGGAATGAGTAATACAAACGTGGCGGGCACGTACCAGTTGCAGCTGGCGACATCCGCAGAGACCGTCAAGTATTCCAACTCTTTCCAGATCGGTGGGGGTTCCGTGACGAGTCCGACCGTACAGGTATCTCCGGCTGCGCCCAGCGCCCCAGCTTTGTACACGGTGTTCTTCTACACCAGTGCGAGCGGTGCTCTAAGTGGCAGTGACACGATATCAATCCAGTTCCCTTCGGGAACGACCTTCCCTTCAAATCTGAACACCGGTGTTGTGCAGGTCAACAGTGGAATCAGTCCATACGTAGGCAGGTCCGGGTATACGGTGACCATCTCGATGCCATACGGCATAACGGTTGCCGTTGGTGGCTGGGTCCAGGTTACGTTCCCGGCCTCGCTGGGTATCACAAACTCGCCGGTCGTAGGAACGTACACACTAACCATCAACACCAGCAAGGACACGATCCCCGTGCAATCAAGTCAGTACCAGATCTCAGGGACATCCGTATTCGGCCTGTCGCTCACCGTTGACACTAAGGCTCAGTCTGCTCAGGTTCAAGTACAGGTAAGCTTTCAGACATCGGCGACAGGAACGTTGCAGCAGAACTCCGGTACCATCAGCGTCGATTTCCCGAGCAACATGACGATTCCTTTGTCCATGAACCGCAATCTTGTGACGGTTAACGGTATTCAGGCGCACAGCGTCAGCGTCCTGTCCAACAATGTGGTCACTATAGTCACTCCCGTCGCTATCGCCGCGTATTCGTCGGTCGCAGTGGTGTTCTCCAGTAGTGCTGGCATCTACAATCCGTCGACGTCTGGGGTAACGGTAACCATTTCTGTGTCAACCAGTGCGGATGTGGCGCCGGTGAGTGCATCCTACATAACCACTACCTCACAGGTCAGTCAGCCTCAAGTGATGCTGACGACAAGTGGCGTTGGCAAACCTTCTGGGTACACGGTGACCTTCCAGACCGGTATGGGCGGATTGCTGTCTGCGGGATCAGGTCGCATCTACTTGGTCTTCCCAGCGGGAACGACCGTTCCGACAACGATTGCTGGGCAGTACGTACGAGTGAACGGGAGTATCCCGTCGTCGGTTTCCGCTTCAAGTACCAACCGGCGCGTTGAGATCACGACGCCTGTTGCGGTACTGGCATCGTCACAGGTCACCGTCGTCATCGACGTGGCCGCCAACATCGTCAACCCACCGACCCCGGCCGTCAGCTACACGCTAGCGGCATATACATCGGCTGAGCAAACACTGGTCAACAGTGCCCCGTACTCCATCGCTAGCCTACCGACCAGTACCGCAGTGACAATTCCGGCTGCTGGCGATGGCCTGAACGGTTACTACAGGACACGTCCTGTAGTTTCCATAACGGCTAGCAGTCCGTCGGGGTACCCAGTCTCCATCTACTACCGCATCAATACCGGGGCTGATACGCTGTACGGCGGACCGGTTCAGATTCCCGATGGCATGGTGACTTTCAACTACTATGCCAAGGACTCGCAGAACAACCAGGAACAGGCAAGGCAGTTGACCTTCAAGGTCCCCCATCACCGGGCGCACTGAAGCCGGAGCGTCTGTGAGCATCAATGGCACGTCAGTTGCCGTACAGCCGAGTGGCGAGTTTGGTGGTTCTGTCCCACTCAGCGAAGGTGCAAATGCGATCCAGATCATCGCCACCGATGTCGCAGGCAACGTCGGCCAGACACGGCTGAATGTGACGCTCGATACCAAACCGCCCGTGCTCACTGTGACGTCGCCGAAGATCTACGCGACGGTGATGACACAGCAGGTGGCCGTCACCGGTAAGACCGAGGCTGGCGCGATCGTGACGGTCGCAGGTGCTCAGGTGAGTGTGGCGGCGGACGGTTCGTTCAGCATCATGTATATGTTCCCGAAGGAAGGGCTGAACGTTGTCGAGGTAACCTCGGCAGATGCGGCTGGGAACCACACCAAGACTGGTATTCCTGTCACCTATGTCGCTCGCACGCTGATCCGGCTGCAGGTCGGCAACAAGACGGCAATGATCAACGACACGTCCAAGACGCTCCAGGCGGCTCCGATCAACATCAAGGGTGTCGTCATGGTCCCGCTCCGGTTCATCGGAGAGGCGTTCGGAGCAACGGTGGAGTGGGAGCCCATATTCAAGATCGTCCGGCTTCAACTCGGCTCCACGACCATCTATCTTCAAATTGGATCCAACTACGCGTCGGTGAACGGCAAGAAGATCGTGCTTCAGGGTCTGCCGTCCATCATCAAGGGCACGACGATGGTCCCAATCCGCTTCATCTCGGAAGCATTCAACGCAGAAGTGGTGTGGAATGCTCCCACGCAGGGCATCGACATCACATACCCGAAGCCCTGAATCGAGGCATAGTGTACTAGAGGGGTGTGCATCATGAAGCATGAGGGACTGATTGTTGGTCTGCTGGTCGTCGCAGTGGTTCTTTCTGCGGCGGGACTGGTCCTCGGGGTTGCACGCTCCGCTCGCCAGCTCAGAGTTGTTGCTGCCACCGGCACGGCTCAGAAGTCGTTTGTGCCAGACACCGCCCACCTGGACCTTGGTGTCCAGACGGACGCGCCGGAAGTGCAGAAGGCTCAACAAGAGAACCTGACGACGATGAACGACGTCCTGGCTGCCCTGAAGGCGGCTGGCGTCAAGAGTGAAGACATCCAGACGAGCAGTTTCTACGTGAACCAGGATTTCGACTACTCAAGCGGGCAGTCGAAACCGACAGGGTGGCGGGTGAGCAACACCGTGACCGTTCGCGTCAAGCCGGATCTCGTTTCGGCCGTCATCGACGCGGGGTCAAAAGCCGGGGCAAACATCTTCAACAGTATCAGCTTCGACATGAGCAATCGCGAGGAGCTGAAGGCGGGACTGATGAAGGATGCCGTGGCGAATGCGCGGGCGAAGGCCCTGGGAACGCTGGAAGGCACGACCCATACGCTAGGGGACATCGTTTCGATAGCGGCAGACTGGTCCGGGCCTTCTGTGGTCTATGCTGGCGCAGAAGGATTTGGTGCAAGCAGTGCGGGGTCCATCCCCATGGAAGCCGGCACCAGTATCCTGTCGGTCTCAGTATCTGTCAGTTTCGAGCTCGACTGAAAGGTTCTCTGGCATACTGTTTATCCGTTTCGCCCCGTCGGGAGAGATCGACGGGGCGAAACCATATTGTCGGTGTTGCATACCTGCGGCAGGATGGTAGTATGATTTCATGTTCTTCACAATTGGGAACGAGAATCCAGTTGAATGCCACTTTTCGGCGTGATTGAACCACATGCGCTATTCATGCTGACTTGCGGTTCACTGTCTGTTCACACAAGGTGATGACACAATCATCCATCGAGGGTAGAATACAACCATGAGAAAGATACTGGTCGTCGAAGACGAAGAGAACATCCGTACGCTCGAGAAGCTCTATCTGCAGAAGGAAGGCTATGAACCCGTTCTGGCCGCGACCGGGCGTGAGGCATTGCGCCTGTTCGACGAGCAGAAGCCTGATCTGGTGATCCTGGACCTCATGCTGCCCGAACTGAGCGGCGAGGACGTCTGCCGCGAAATCCGCAAGAAGTCGACCGTGCCGATCATTATGGTGACAGCCAAAAGCGACGAGATCCAGAAGCTGGAGGGCCTGGAGATCGGTGCCGATGACTATGTGACCAAGCCCTTCAGCCCGCGTGAACTCATGGCCCGCATCAAGGCAGCACTCAGGCGGTATGACTGGGAGCGTCTGGCCGATACGGCGCCGGTGGAGAAACTGGTCTTCAAGGATATCGTCGTCTATCCGGGCAAGCACCGCGTCGTCAAGGCGGGCAAGGACATCATGCTCACCCCCAAGGAATTCGAGGTGTTTACGCTGCTGGTCAAAGCCAATGGCGAACCCGTCTCGCGTTCCAGCCTCATCAAGGAAATCTACGGCGGCAGCGATGACGAAGTCTTCGACCGTACCATCGATGCCTACATCAAGAATATCCGCAAGAAAATCCAGGACGACCCCGGAAACCCGACGTACATCGAATCCATCTACGGAGTCGGATACCGCATCCTGGTGTAACGTGACCTGTTGAAGAAGACGTCCAGCTTCTATACCAGGCTGATCCTCAGCTATGCGGCGCTTCTGGTGCTGGTCATGGTGCTGTCGATCACCGCAGCGGACGCCTTCTTCATACGGGCATTCAAGACCTTCCTTGCCGGCGGATATGGGTCGCCCTTCGGCATCAAGTCGATGGTCATCGAGCCAAACAGCTACCTCCTGACCACCACATATCTCAAGTTCCGCGACATGATGCGCGTCTCCGTGTGGATTGGCGGGTGCGCAGTCATGCTGATCGCGCTCGGCGTGGCAAGCTGGTTCACGCGACGCTTCTCTCAGCCTATCTCTGGATTCGCCAGCTTCGCTGACCGGATCGGCCATGGCGACTACGGCGCACAGATCTCGAACAATCAGGGACTGCGGGAGTTTGCCGAGCTGTCCGACTCGCTCAATCACATGGCACACGAGCTGAGGTGCCGTGACGAAGTGGAACAGGAACTCTTCTCCAACCTTTCTCATGAGCTTCGCACCCCCGTGACGGTCATCAGGGGCTACATGGAAGCCCTCGATGCCGGGTTGATCTCGAGTTCCGAGGAACTGCATGCTGCTGCCGAGGCGATTTCCCAGGAGACGGCCAATCTCGAGGTCATGATCAACGAATTGCGACAGCTTGCCCAGATTGATAACAATGCCGTCATGCCCGAGGAGTCGGACTTCGACATCGATGAAATGTTGGGGTATGTCTGGCGGAGGTTCGCCCCTATCGCTGCAGCCCATGGAGTCTTGCTGTCACATGAGTTGGAAGCGCACGCGAAGGTTCATCTCGACCGTCAGCTTCTGGACAGGGCAGTGGCCAATCTGCTGAGCAACGCCATCACGGCCACGCAGTCCGGGAACTGCGTGACACTCTCCAGCGCAGTCGATGGGTCACACAGCGTCTGCATCGTCGTCGAGGATGCCGGGTCCGGGATTCCCGAAGAAGACTTGGTGCATGTGTTCGACCGCTTCTTCAGGGGGGACCGCTCGCGCAACAGGAGGAGTGGGGGCTTGGGCCTCGGTCTTCCCATCGCCAAGGACCTCGTAGAGATCGAAGGTGGTCACCTCGACATCAGGAGCACGCTCGGTGTTGGCACACGCGTCACCGTGTCCTATCCGCGCTCCGTCATCGTGCGCCACGAGTCCCTGGCGGCTTCCTGAACGAGTCATCGTATTGCAGCTCCCACCCGAAGGGCTACACTGAAACCGTCGGTCTCTGGCGGCCGACTTGTTGAAAGGAGATGGTTCATGGCCGGAGACAACATATTGCACGCTGAAGTCCGTCAGACCGAAGGACTCACATTCGTGGCACGCGGTCCCTCCAATCACTGGGTTGTCCTGGATACGTCCGAATCGGGTGGCGGTCACGATGGCGGTTCCAGTCCCATGGAACTGCTGCTGATGGCGCTTGGCGGATGCACAGGAATGGACATCGTGTCGATCCTCGCCAAGAGGAAGGAATCATACGCGGGATTCCGCGTGGAGCTGTCCGGCGAACGTGCGGAGGAGCATCCCCACCGGTTCACTCGCATTTACGTCGACTACTACCTGATCAGTGACAGTGTTCTGACAGAGAACGTTGCCAGAGCGGTTCGGCTGTCCGCCGAGAAGTACTGCTCCGTCGGTGGGACACTCGCGCCCGGTGTCACCCTGGTTCACAGGTATCACATCATCCGTGGCACAGGCGAGGAGATGGGCGAGGTCGTCTAACCGCCGCGGTCACACGGTGGTCCAGGGCCTCGTGGGCCACCTGCCGCCGATAGCCTCGTGGGCCTGCCGCTCCGACTTTACTCGGGCCCGTGAGTTGATATGATAAGGACATGGGAGCCAGAAGACACAGGAACAAACATGAGGACCAGCCTCTCGACGGAGCGCCGGTCGCTGGGTCGCGCAAGACGGACGTCTCTGCGCCGAGAGCCGCGACAGTAGACGCCTCCCGGGACCATACCCTCGACACGTTCTTCGATCCCGCGCACATACGTCTGAGCAGTCTCATGCAGCGCCAGTCTGAACTGGCGACGCTCGCTTGGCACTTTGCCCTTGCGTCCTTGTTCGTGCCGGTGGCGGGCATTGTCCTCGGTCTTCTCGCGGTCCTGTTCGCGCGTGAGGCACAGGACATGTTCGATCTCGT
>JAPLGJ010000240.1 GCA_026390215.1 Caldisericota bacterium | reverse complement strand
ACGCTCGAGCTGTACGCTGCTCGGGCGCCCAAGACTGTCGAGCGGTTCATGGCGGCCGTCACCGCCAGTATGTATGACGGCCTCAAGTTCCATCGCATCATCAAGGACTTCATGGTTCAGGGTGGCGACCCACAGGGCACCGGCATGGGCGGCGGCAACGTCAAGTTCGAGGGCTCCGACGTCAAACACGTTCCCGGCGTCATCAGCATGGCGGCTCAGCAGGCGCACGTCGACCAGTCCGACATGCAGTTCTTCATCATGACCAGCACGTCTGACCAGCTGGATGGCAACTACACCGCGTTCGGACATGTGACTGAAGGCATGGACGTTCTGGCGGCTATCGCGGCGACACCTGTCGCCCAGGCGCAGTGGGGCGAACGTTCACGTCCTGTTGAGGACGTACGCATCGTCAAGGCGTCAGAGATTCTCGACTAGGAGGAATCTATGGCTATTCGTATCGTAACGGACTCTACAAGCTACCTTCCGACTGGTTTTGCCGAACAGCACGACCTTCCCGTCGTGCCGCTCAAGATCTCGGTCAACGGAGTATTCTCCCGGGAGTTTGTGGAGATGACTGCTGATGTCTTCTACGCGAAACAAAAAGCAGGAGCCAAGTCCGGGACCACACAGCCTGGTCCCGAGGATTTCATCGCGGTCTATACCAAGACACTCAACAGCGCATACATTGCAGCCGAGCAGACCGACCCCAGGCGCATCCATCTCTATGATGTGCGGACGGCAGGTCTCTGTCTCGGGTTCATGGTCATGGAGGCCATCAAGCTTGTTGCGGGCGGGGCCAACATGGACACCATCATCGCGGCGCTGGACGGGATGCAGCCACGCACGCATATCTACTTTCTTGTCGGTACAATGAAGTACCTCATCGAGGGCGGGCGCATCGGCAAGGCCGCGGGCGTCGCAGCCAGCATCCTTCAGATCAAGCCCATCCTTACGGTCAAGGACGGTATCGTCGATGTGTTCGAACGGCCGCGAACCATGCGGACAGCCCGAGATCGCATGTGGGCAATCATCGACCAGGCGGTCGTACGGGGTATCGAGCATATAGGGTTTCACTATGCAGGCAACAGAGCCGAGGTCGAGGCAATGCAGGCTGAGTTCACGAAGCGCACAGGGATTCCGTCCGTCATCAGTCAGCTGGGTCCTGTCGTCGGGTGTCACACGGGACCCGAGACCGTGGCAGTCGTCATCGTCGACAAAGCGGTATAATGTAGAACAAGGGGGAGACGAGTCTCCCCCTTGCACGGCCAAGTGAGCAGTCCCGCCGTCTCCGCCGGCGGGACGAATGCGCAAGCGGAGAAGGGAGCCGACAATGGCCATCCATATCGTAACAGACAGCACGGCGTGCCTTCCGCAAGGATATGCCGAAGAGCACGGCGTCACCGTTATTCCACTCAAGGTTTCAGTCGACGGCGAGTACTTCCGCGACGGCATTGACATCGCGAACGACGAGTTCTACCGCCGCCTCGTGGCCGGCGCAAAAGCGGGCAGCACGCAGCCGTCACCCGAGGAATTCGCCTCCGCATATCGCGCCATTCTGGACAAGGATCCCGAAGGAGACATCATTTCGCTTCACATCAGTTCACGCATGTCGGGCACGCTCAACTCGGCCCTCACGGGGCGCAACCAGCTGGACACGGTTCACGTCCAATTTGTGGATACCTTGAATGCTGCTCTCGGTGTCGGGTTCCCAGCGATGCGGGCAGTTGAGCTCGCTGAAGCAGGGGCGCCGCTGGCGCAGGTCATCGCTGAAGTGGAGGCGCTGGTTCAGCGGACCCATACCTACTTCGTGCTCGACTCCCTCACATACCTCGAGAGAGGCGGCCGCATCGGAAAGGCTGCTGCCATCGCCGCCAGTATCCTCAAGATCAAGCCCGTCCTCACCTACATCGATGGGGTCACCGATGTCATGGACCGTCCTCGCACCAAGAAGGTTGCTCTGGAACGCCTGTGGGCAATTATCGACAAGCATATGCAGAAGGGCGTCGAATATGTGGGGTTCCACTATGGTGCCAACCGGACCGAGGTGGAGGGCTTCCAGCGGGAGTTCACGTCCAGGTACAACGTGCCGAGCATTCTGACCCAGCTTGGGCCTGTCGTCGGAACCTATTCGGGACCTGACATGATCGGAATCGTCATTGTGGAGAAGAAGTCGCAGTAGCGCAATTGTTCCATACTGATATCACTCCGTCACGACATCACGCGGCCCCCCAGGCCTGATCCTGTCCTGAGAGGTCTCGCGTCCGGAGAGAGGGGAATGTGGGTCGAAGAAGTCGCTCAGACGCATGCTGATGTAGTCAGGGACCTCCTCGTGGGGGATGTGGGCCGCACACCTGTGAGAAGAGAGGGAGAACAATGACGGGAACATCGGTGTTCAGGTACGGAACGGAAGAGATGACGGTTCTTCCTGAGACGATGGTTCTGGAACAAGGGCTAGCCGACGAACGCGCAAGCGGAGAAAGGAGCCGATAATGGCTATCCACGTCGTAACAGACAGCACGGCGTGCCTGCCGCAAGGGTACGCCGAAGAGCACAGCGTCACGGTCGTTCCACTCAAGGTCTCGCTCGACGGTGAGTACTTCCGCGACGGGATCGACATTACCGCCGATGAGTTCTACCGCCGCCTTGTGGCGGGCGCGAAAGGGGGAAGCACACAGCCTTCACCCGAGGAGTTCGTCTCCGCATATCGCGCCATTCTGGACAAGGATCCCGAGGGGGACATCGTCTCACTCCACGTCAGTGGACGCATGTCCGGCACGCTCAACTCGGCTCTCACTGGGTGCAACCAGCTGGGTACGACTCACGTTCGGCTGGTGGACACCATGAGTGCGGGTCTCGGTATTGGATTCCCGACGATGCGGGCGGTGGAGCTCGCCAAAGCAGGGGCGTCGCTGTCGCGGGTCGTCGCGGAAGTGGAAGCGCTGTGTCTGCGAACCCACACGTACTTCGTGCTCGACTCCCTCAAGTACCTCCAAAGAGGCGGGCGCATCGGAAAGGCTGCTGCCCTTGCCGCCAGCATCCTCAAGATCAAGCCCATTCTCGCGCTCATCAAGGGGGTCACGGATGTCGTGGACCGTCCTCGCACCAAGAGAGTTGCGCTGGAACATCTTTGGGCAATCATCGACAAGCATGTGCAGAAGGGGATCGAATACGTCGGATTCCACTACGCCGCCAACCGGACCGAGTTGGAGGACTTCCAGCGTGAGTTCGCGTCCAGGTACAGACTTCCAAGCATTCTGACACAGCTTGGGCCCGTCGTCGGAAACCAGTCGGGGCCTGACATTGTCGGAGTTGTCATCACGGAGACAAAGTCACAATAGCCGACAACGGACGGGGAGAAACCATGATGTACGCGATCGCCGCGCTGTGCGACTGGTTTGGCGCCAAGCGCGTCGCCATGCGGTTATTTGCCACTGCTCCGCGTTCAGACTACGCCGCCTGGTGGGGGGCGGTCGGTCTCATGCAGACCGGCAGGGATGAGGAGGCACTGGGCCTCCTGACCCGCGTACGCGCCATTCATCCCGGATGGAAGCGCACCAAGCGCCTGCTGGCAACGCTGTACCTTCGTCGTGACCCTGAGCAAGCCGTTCAGCTCTATAGTCCCCCGATGGGAATCTGGGAGGAGGTCTTCCTGGGTGACCTGCTGTACTTCTTTCTTCACCGCGAGGACGAGGGAGCGCACTGGTGGCGCCAGGCGTACGCGAGAGTGGACTGGAAGAGCGCCCGCGAACTGGACAATCCCGCGCGTCTCCTGCTCAAGAGGTTGTGTCGCATCACCAACGACCCTGTGCTGCTCGAGCGGTTTGCAGAGCTGGACACTGACAACTTCCGCCAACAGCACATCGTTGATTACGTCGACATCCTGGCATCGCGCGGCGAGCTGGACAAGGCGAGGGAGATGCTCGACCGTGGTTTCTATCTCTATCGCGGGGATCCGATGCTGACAGCGTGCTGGGAGAGGCTCGGATTCGGCCGGCTTCCTTCGTACAAGGTGAAGACCTCGGGGACGGCAGCCATCAGACACAACGTGTACACCGGGCTGCTCACCGAGGTGAGTGATCTCTCGTCGATCGTGGACAGGGTTCATCAGGAGCACCCGACGGGCGTCGTTACGATTGCCAGCAGCGTCATGGCCATGTGCGAGGGGACGCTGATGTGGATTGGCACATTCAAGCCGTCACGCCTGGCACGTTTCCTCGGCCCCCGCACAGGACACGGCGGCGGGAAATTCGTACACTGGTACAGCTATCCGATGGAAGCAGCCTGGAAGGTTCAGGCGTACATCGAGCTCGCCGGGACGTTCCGCGTCCTTCTCGGGGCGGGCGCCACGGTGCTGGGAAAGCTGCTGCACCGCAAGGGCTGGTTCTACACAGTCGTCGGACCGGTGGCCAAGGCGGTCGACAGCGACAAGGTCATGCCATACGACGCCTGTCTCGTCCCCGGACCACTGGACGTGGAAACCAGCATCAGGCACCTCGAGCGCACAGGCGCACGCGTCAGCGTGGTGGACGTCAACGATGTCTTTGGCGCGGAGGTCGTCGCGTCGACTGAGGGCGTCGACGAGGACTGGCTCAGACGGTCGCTGGAGGACAACCCTGCGGGCAACGACGATTCAATGACACCGATCGTCGTCGTGATGCCAGAGTAGCCGACAGGGAACATGCGCAATGAAGAAGGCGGGAGCAGTGATGCTCCCGCCTTGTGCAATTCCCGTGTCCTGTGGTCAGTTGGCGGCTGGAGTCTCCGGCAGCACACCGGCATAGACCACGAGCTGGGTCGCCTCCGTCGTCGTGCCGTCGGACGAGACCGGTGTCACGACCAGGACCACGAGCGACTTGTTGACATACCCCTCAGAGACCGTCGTATCTCCGAAGCTGGTGTTCTCGACATCACCTGCAAAACCTTGCCGCCGCAGCCAGATGTCGATATTTACGGCTTCGTCCGTGGTCGCGGACTTGGCGATCATGACGACGCCCGAGAGAGTCAGCCTCGTTGGGTTGCCCTCGCCCGTGGCGACATACCAGTCGAAGCCGCGCGGCACAGCCATCGAGAATTTGAGGCTGCTGTTTCCTTTCAGGTCACTCAGGAGCTGCCGGGCAGGTGCGATGTCCACAGTAGGGACACTTGTTCCCCCTTGCTGGCCTCCGTGGCCGATCATGTACCATGCAACGCCGGCCGCGACGATCAGCACGGCCAGCAGAACGACCAGCACCTTGATTGCGATTTTCATACAGCAGAAACCCCCAGACTCTTGTCAAATGGATG
>JAPLGJ010000137.1 GCA_026390215.1 Caldisericota bacterium | reverse complement strand
AAGAGGTACTGTACGTCAGGAGGAACACATGAAGGGTCATTCCACCGATTGGATTGCAGGGCTGCGATGGCCGCAAATCGCTATGGAGAGGGCATGAGCGCGTCGGAAGTGTGGTTCACCGACCTGCGCACGCGCCCCGGTCACAATCTGCTGGACAAGACCGAGGCTGTGATGCGCGCCGCCGGCGTCACAGACATCGACTTCAAGGACAAATTCGTTGCCCTCAAGCTGCACCTGGGAGAGCCCGGCAACCTCGCCTACATTCGCCCCAACTACGTCGCGCGTGTCGTGAAACTGATCCGGGAACTGGGTGGCAGGCCCTTTCTGACCGACTGCAATACGCTGTATTCGGGAGGCCGCTCCAACGCGGTCGATCACCTGCAGTCTGCTCAGGAGAACGGCTTCAACCGTATCGCCGTCGGGGCAGACGTCATCATCGCCGACGGCCTCAAGGGCACGGACTACCGCGAGGTGCCCATCCATCTCAAGCGATGCGAAACTGCCAAGATCGGCACTGCAATTGCCGACGCCGATATCATCGTCTCGCTCACGCACTTCAAGGGGCATGAGCAGGCCGGCTTCGGGGGCACGCTCAAGAATATCGGCATGGGCAGTGGTTCGCGGGGCGGAAAGATGCAGATGCACTCTGAATCAAAACCGCGTATCGACGTCGTCAGGTGCGTCGCCTGTGGCACCTGCGTCCGTTCCTGCCCACAGGTCGCGATCGCGTGGAACGCCGACCGCAGGGCCGTCATCGACTACACAAAGTGTGTCGGTTGTGGGCAGTGTGTCGCTGTCTGCATGTATGGCGCCGCGCACCCCGTGTTCCAGGGGACCAACGACGCACTCAACGAGAAGATCGCGGAATACGCCTATGCCGTTCTGCATGGCAAGCCGGCGTTCCACGTCAGCTTCATCATGAACGTCAGTCCCAGCTGCGACTGCTGGGACCTCAACGACGCGGCCATCGTGCCCGATATCGGCATTGCCGCGAGCTTCGACCCGGTGGCCCTCGACCAGGCGTGCGTGGACCTCGTCAACAGAGCCGTCGCCAACCAGGGAAGTGTGCTTGCCGATGTTCACTTCGAGCACGGAGACAAGTTCACACACGTCCATCCCGAAACGCACTGGGAATCCCAGGTCGCCCACGCCGAGGAGATCGGACTGGGCACGCGGCAGTACGAGCTGGTGGTCGTCGAGTAGACAGATTCCTTCCGGCACGTCCCTTCCGGGCGCGCGCCAGACCAAGTGCGGCGCCCTGCTCCGGCAGGCCGGCTGATCTTGTTGCAAGAGTCAGCAATTCCTCTATCCTTTGTACACGAGCATCCAGTTGTAGAAACCCATGAGGGGGCTTTGTGGCTCGAGTTCGACCGACGGGAATGAAGGCGTTTACACTCATCTGGGCTGGTCAGGTGGTCTCGCTTGTCGGGTCCGCGATGACTGCCTTCGGTGTGAGCGTGTGGGCATGGCAGGTCACAGGCTATGCGACCGCCCTGAGCATTGTCGCGTTCTTCAGTTTCGCACCTACCATCATCATGAGTCCCATCGCCGGAGCGCTGGTCGACCGGTGGAACCGCAAGGTGACAATGGGGGTATCGGACCTGGCGTCCGGTCTGGGGACGATCATCATGCTCGTCCTGTACGTAACCGGGCACCTGCAGATCTGGCACCTCTGCGTCGTTGGAGCGTTGTCCGGGACATTCCAGGCATTCCAGTGGCCGGCGTATCAGGCAGCTATCAGCACGATGATGCCCAAGGAGAAGTATGGCCGGGCAGCGGGCATGATGTCGCTGGCACAGAGCGGTTCCGGCATCCTTGCGCCCATCATTGCGGGTGCGATCGTCGTCACGTGGGGCCTCGTGCCGATCTTTCTGTTCGACATCGCTTCATTCTGCATCGCCGTCGCATTGCTGCTGGCGGTCAACGTCCCCTCTCCCTCGCGATCACAGGCAGGCGAGGAGGCACGCGGCAGTCTCTGGAAGGAGACGGTCTTCGGCTGGAGGTACATCGCAGCACGCCGGCCACTGCTCCTGTTGCAGCTTAGTTTCTTTGCATCGAACCTCGTTGCGATGGTGTGCATGACGATATGGACTCCGATGATCCTGGCGCGGAGTGGTAGTAGCCCGACCACACTGGGCATCGTCAACACCGTGTCCGCTGTCGGAGGCGTCGTTGGAGGGGCACTCATGACGGCCTGGGGCGGACCGCGCCGCAAGGTGTACGGCGTCCTGTGGGGCATGGTGTCCGTTTCCGCCTTGGGAATCATGCTCATGGGGTTTGGTCGAACGCTGCCCATCTGGCTCGTCTCAGGGTTTCTCGGATCGCTCATCATCCCGTTTCTCAACGGCTGCAACGACGCTATCTGGCAGGCGAAAGTGCCACACGACGTGCAGGGCAAGGTCTTTGGCACGCGCATGATGATTGCACAGGTCTCGGTTCCCGTGGCCATGCTGACCGCCGGACCGCTGGCCGATGTGGTATTTGAGCCCTGGATGATGCCCGGAGGGGTCTTGACACGAGTGTTTGGCCCACTGGTCGGTGTCGGCCGTGGTGCCGGCATGGCTCTCATGTTTGTGCTGTT
>JAPLGJ010000037.1 GCA_026390215.1 Caldisericota bacterium | reverse complement strand
TGTTGCCTCAGCGCCGACTCCGGGGAGGGCCAGGAACTCGGTGATCTGCGGCAGGGTGATGGCGCGTTCCTGTGCACTGCGCACGATGCCAAGTGCGATGGGATGCTCGGACTGGGCCTCGACGGCACCGGCCAGTCTCAGGATTTCCTCCGGTGTGCTCGTCTCGCTCAGGGGAACGATATCTGTGACGCCAAACGACCCCATCGTCAGTGTGCCAGTCTTGTCGAAGACGACTGCCTGGAGGTTACGGGCCTGTTCGAAGGCTGTCCTGTTTCGGAGCAGCAGGCCATTTTGGGCCAGAAGGGCAGTCGACACAGACACGACCAGTGGAATGGCAAGTCCCAGGGCGTGTGGGCATGTCGTCACCATGACCGTGACCATGCGTTCCAGAGCGAACGCGAGACCCTTGCCGAGGAGCAGCCATGTGACCAGCGTCAATGTGCCGGCGCTAAGGGCGATGATGGTCAACCAGAGCGCTGCCCGGTCAGCAAGCGCCTGTGTTTTGGACCGCGACTCCTGAGCGCGGCGGACCAGTTCGATGACCTGAGACAGATAGGTGTCGCTGCCGACCTTCTCGATGACGACCGTCAGAGCGCCTTCGCCGTTGATTGCACCGCCGATGACAGCATCACCTGGCTTCTTGTCTACCGGGCGCGACTCCCCGGTCAGCATGGCCTCATTTACGCTCGAGGCTCCACCCTCCACACGACCGTCCACGGGGACTTTCTCACCAGGTTTGACCAGGACTCGGTCCCCAGCCGCAAGGTGCGCAACGGGGTGGTCCATGACCATGCCGTCGGGCATGATGACATGTGCATCAGAGGGCATGAGGCGTGCGAGGCTCTCAAGGGCGCGGGAAGCCCCCATCACCGACTTCATCTCCAGCCAGTGGCCAAGGAGCATGATATCGATCAGTGTCGCCAGCTCCCAGTAGAAGACCATCCCCTGAAGACCCAGCGAGACGGCAGCGCTGTACACAAAAGCCACCGTGATTGCCATCGCGATGAGCGTCATCATGCCGGGGGTCCTGGCCTTGAGTTCCTCAAGCATCCCCTTGAGGAAGGGCATGCCACCGTACACATAAATGAATGCTGACAACGCGAACAGGACCCACGTCGAACGGGGGAACTGCAACTTCGTGCCCAGGCGCAACAACATCTGCACTGGCTCCGACAGGAGCAGGACCGGGACGGTCAACACGAGACAGACCACGAATCGGGTCTGGAAGTCACGGATCATGTGAGCGTGGTGGTTGTGTCCCTGGTGCTCGTCGTGACCTGTGTGGCCAGCAGGCATGTCATGCCCCGCATGCGCCATCTCTGCATGCATGGCAGGGTCATGGCCCTCCTGATGCATGGCATGTGCGTCGTCGTTCATATTGTGATGCATGTGCTCGTGGTCTTCCATGTGCGGCCTCCGGCAATCTGGCGAATTGAGCCCAGTCTACGTCAAAGGCGCATATACTCAACGCTGCCCCGATTTCCTGGACAGGGCTGACAGCTGCGCTACGGTGCAGTCACGATACGAACGGTTGCTGCGACGCCCTGCGCGGGGTAGCTCTCGGCTACGGGGCCGTTGAACGTGACCTCGACCGTATCGCCTTTCTTGATCTCCGAGAAGGCAAACAGACCCGTGATGGGGGTATTGTCGCGCAGCACGACGGATTTCATGTTCACCGTGACGCTGGCCTTGTCGAACGACGTGTCGTGTTCCAGCTTGCCTTCCACGAGCATCGTGATGCCGTCCTTGCCCTGGACGATATCCGTCACGACGCCCCTGATGCCGATTGTGCCGCTGTCGTCGACGATGGGCTGGACGCCCTGCAACATCTCAGTTCCACTCTTCGGGCAGACCTCGTTCATGTCGGCAAAACCGATGTACAGATTCTGCTTCTCATCCACCACATACTGCGCAATATGCAGGCCGCTTCCCGTGTCTCGGGTCGCGCCAAGGCGCGTGAGGATCTCCCGGTACGTGATTCCCTTCCGAATACTC
>JAPLGJ010000115.1 GCA_026390215.1 Caldisericota bacterium | reverse complement strand
CGCGCTCATCTATCAGCTGCCCGGCGGCATGATCTCCAACATGGTCAGCCAGCTCAAACAGGCCAACATGCTCGACCGGTACGAGGAGGTTCTCAAGGAGGTGCCCCGGGTGCGCGCGGACCTCGGCTATCCACCGCTTGTTACCCCTACGTCGCAGATCGTCGGAACACAGGCCGTGTTCAACGTGATGATGGGTCGCTACGTCCAGTGCACCAGGGAAACCAAGGCCCTCGTCAAGGGCGAGTATGGCCGCGCGTCAGTGCCGATTTCGGATGAGATCAAGCAATTGATTATCGGCGACGAGCCGACCATCGACTGCCGTCCCGCGGACCTGATCGAACCTCAGATGGCCAAGTTCCGAGAGGAGGTCAGGGAGTATGCCCAACAGGAGGAAGACGTGCTGTCCTATGCCATCTTCCCTCAGGTCGCCCTCGACTTCTTCAAGTGGCGCAAGGAACAGCAGGAGAACAGGAGTTGATCGACGTTCTCGTCCGACCAGTTTTGGGGGGCTTCGCAGGAGGGCCTTTCGCTTCCCGGGTGTGTCCATGGTGGCTGCCCGCAGCCTTCACGATTCGCTGCACGCGTGCGCCGATATGTCAGAGCGTCCGAACGATGGCCGGGACAATTCCTTTGGTGCCTGAACCGGGACCTCGTCCCGTACCCCTTGCTTGACAAAAAAATCCGTTCGTGTAACGTTTAGGAAGGTGTTGACGTGCCTTGCCATACGCTGTGGCGCAACGGGATTGTGCACCATGTGTGTGGACTCTGCTGTTGCGTCTGTACAAATTGGTAAACCGTGACTGAGCAACTGAGCTAGATGAATGCCATGACTGCCTGCTAGGAAGGAGGTGCTTGCCAACCACCGCTTCACCTGAAATCGTGTTCAGCACCTACTCTGCTAAGGAAGGAGAATTACATGAGGAGATTCCTATCAATCGTTCTTGCAGTTGTTATGCTGCTTGCCGTCTGTTCCCCAGTCCTCACCGTGCGCGCTGCCGGCTTCAAGGACGTCGCTGCGTCGTACTGGGCATTTGATGAGATCACCGCCCTGGCCGCCAAGAAGGTCATAGGCGGGTACGCCGACGGCACGTTCAAGCCCGAAGGCAAGGTCACCCGCGAAGAATTCGCCAAGATGATCGTCATCGCCAAGGGTCTCGCCGAGTACAAGCCCGCCAAGGCGACGTTCAGCGACGTCCCCGCGACTCGCTGGTCCTATGGCGTCGTCGAAGCAGCCGCCAAGGCCGGATACATCAATGGTATCGGTGGCGGCAAGTTCGGACCAGCCGCTCAGATCAAGCGTCAGGACATGGCTCTCCTGCTGGTTCGCGTCCTCGGCAAGGAAGCTGAGGCCAAGACCATCAAGGAGCCCATCGGCTTCTCCAACGACGAGGACAAGATTGGCGCCTATGCGATCGGCGCCGTCACCATCGCCGTCCGCCCGCGCGTTCAGCTCCTGACATGGGACAAGTTCCGCAACCTGAACCCCATGATGTCGGCCACCCGTGGGGACTGTGCGTTCGCTATCTACAACACCGTCAACTCTCCAGCCGCCGGCAAGAAGACCGTCATGGTTGCTGAGGAGAACGCCCCCGAGAGCCTCTTCACCCTCATCTCCGACTCCGCCTACACCGCCAAGGCCGTGACCTTCCTGGCCAGCGGCCCCGTCTCCCTGACCCCGTACGGTGTCCTGTATCCCGAGATGTGCACCTATGTCGCCACGCTCGAGAACAAGCATCTCATCCGTAATGCGGACGGCACGGTCATCACAGACTTCCAGCTCCGCAAGGGCATGAAGTGGTCCGACGGCCAGCCTGTCACGATCGACGACTACATCTTCTCGCACAAGCTGTACATGAGCGACGATATCCAGGTCGTGTCCCGTACCCCCATGGACCTCGTCACCAACATCCAGAAGATCGACGACCTCACGTGCCGCATCACGTGGAAGAGCTGGGATGCTTTCATCCCTACCTGCTGGACCATCTTCCCGAAGCACATCCTGGGACCGCAGTTCGACAAGGATCCCACGAGCATCAACACTTCGGATTTCAACAACAACCCCACCTACTGCGGACCGTACACCGTCAAGTCCAAGGTCGAAGGGCAGTACATCATCTACGCTTCGAACAAGAGCTGGTTCGGCGGTGAGCCCGTCCTCGAGACCATCACTGAGCGGTTCATCGACAACACCAACACCCTGCTCATCAACATGCTGACCGGCCAGATCGACGCCTCCTCCGAGTCGTTGACGCTGGACCTCGCCCAGCAGTTTGAGCAGAAGATGGGCAAGGACTTCAACGTCTATTACAACAAGGGAACGACCGCCGGCATCATCGAGTGGAACCTGACCAAAGAGTGGTTCAAGGACAAGCGCGTCCGCCAGGCTTTCTTCTATGGTATCGACCGCAAGCTCATCACCCAGAAGGCCATGGTCGGCACGGACGCCGTCCTGTCGCCCCTGTCCTCTGGTTCCGCCTACTTCAAGCCGGTCCTGGCCAAGTATGCGTACAACGTCGACAAGGCCAATGAGCTCCTGGATGCCGCCGGCTGGAAGTGGAACGCTGCCAAGACGGAGCGCATTCTTCCTGATGGCACCGCAGCCGTCCTGAAGATTCCATATTCGACTGGCGCCGCTTTCCGTATCCGTGAAGTCACCCTGATCCAGCCCATGCTCAAGAAGCTCGGCATCACCGTCGAGCACGACCCCATGGACTTCAACGCCATGCTGGATGCCAACACGGCCGGCACGTTCACCGTGAGTCTGCATGGTATCAGCTTCAGCAACTACAATGCCTTCGGCTCGATCAACCAGTTCCATTCGAACCAGATCCCGACCGAAGCCAACGGCATGCAGGGTCAGAACAACTACCGCTACA
>JAPLGJ010000049.1 GCA_026390215.1 Caldisericota bacterium | reverse complement strand
GTATGCAATGTTCGACATCCTTGCCGAGCGCCGTAAGCAGGCCGGCGGCACGCTGTCAGGCGGTGAACAGCAGATGCTGGCACTGGCCAGGGGACTGATGCCAAATCCACGCCTGATGCTGCTGGACGAACCGTCCCTGGGCCTCGCGCCCAAGATCATCGGCACGGTGTTCGATACGCTCGCCCGTCTGCGTGAATCCGGTGTCTCCATCCTGCTGGTCGAGCAGAACGCCAAGCGGTCCCTGGAATTGGCTGACCGTGCGTACGTTCTCGTGACAGGACAGGTGGCTCTTGAGGGCACGGCACGTGAGCTCAACGGGAACGAAATGGTCAAACAGCTCTACCTTGGAGGGACCCGATGAGCATCGACATCTTCTTGAACCTGACCGTGCGGGGGCTGACGACCGGGGCAGTATACGCGCTGGTCGGGATGGGCATCGTCCTCATTCTGCAGACGACGAACGTCATGAACTTCGCCCAAGGCGACACAGGCATGTTCATCACGTACCTGGCGTTCTTCATGATAACGACGGCCAAAGTACCGTATTCACTTGTTCTCATCCTTGCCATTGCTGCGGGAGCCGTCGTCGGCCTGCTTGTCGAGCGGTTCATGATGCGGTCGGTACGTTCGCGTTCCCACCTGTCCCTCATCATGCTGACCCTGGGTCTGTCGTTGCTGTTCCAGGGACTGGCAGCGTTCCTGTTCAAGACTGAGCCCCGCCTCTTCCCGCCACTCGTGTCGGGTGACCCCATCAAGTTGGGCCCGATTATCCTGGGCAGGCAGGACATCGTAGTCCTGCTGGCCGCAATCGTTGCGTTCGGTATCCTGTACCTGTTCCTCTACCGGACCAAGCAAGGCACCGCAGCCCGCAGCATCTCGCAGGACGAATACGCGGCGCGTGTCCTCGGGATTCCAACTCCATCGATCTACATGCTGGTATGGGCTATTGGAAGCGCGATGGCGGGTCTGGCAGCATTGCTCATCGTCCCCAGGTTCTCACTGGAGCCTTCGTTCATGGGCCTTATCCAGATGAAAGCCTTCACGGCTATCGTCCTGGGAGGCATGGGTTCGGTGTTCGGTGCCGCTGTCGGCGGACTCATCATCGGTGTCGTGGAGAACCTTGTGGCATATCAGTTCCCAGCCATCAAGGACAGCTTCATGCTCATCGTCATCGTCATTGTGCTGCTGGTCATGCCTCAGGGACTGTTTGGCAAGCGCCAGCAGAAGAGGTTCTGATGACTCCTTCCAGTACAAGGCGTCTGGCGGTCAATGGAGCCATGGCGACGCTTGTCCTTGTCCTCCCGCTCGTGTTCAGAACGAAGCCATCGATTATCGGCTACCTGAACATCGCAATGCTCTATGCCATCGCGACACAGGGACTCAATCTGCTCATGGGATTTGGCGGGCTCGTCTCGCTGGGCCACGCAGCATTCATGGCCATCGGTGGCTATACGGCGGCAGTGCTGGTCATGACGTACCACGTAAACATGTTCCTGGCTATCGTAGCCGGTGTGGCTGGGGCTGGATTGTTCGGACTTGTCATCGGGTTCCCATCGCTGCGCCTGTCCGGGTTCTACCTGGCCGTGGCGACGATGGCACTGGGGAGCTCGATTGCTGACGTCATCAAGAGACTCGAGATCACGGGCGGGGACTATGGTCTCATCAACATACCGACTCTTCGGCTCGGAGGGTGGGAGCTTACGAGCGAGGCGTCCAAGTATTACTTGTTTGTCGCCATCCTTGTCGTCGTGTTCCTGGTTGTCCGCAACTTCCTGAACAGTCGGAGCGGACGGGCAGTCCGTGCTGTGCGCGACTCTGAGATGACGGCTTCGGCAATGGGTGTGAATGTAGCGGCCTACAAGCTCGTCACCTTCATCTTTGCCGCCTGCATCGCCGGCCTCTCGGGGGCGCTGTACGCGTTCACCATCTCGTACCTCCATCCCATGAACTTCGGGCTTACATTCTCGATCGAGTTGTTGTCCATGAGCATCATCGGTGGCCTGGGTACGATCATCGGACCTATCCTGGGAGCTCTGTTCTGGGTCATGCTGCCGGTCGTTATCGGTGGCAGGATGGAGTACCTGTCGACCGTCATCTT
>JAPLGJ010000065.1 GCA_026390215.1 Caldisericota bacterium | reverse complement strand
AAGGGAGAACACCATGCTGACAATCGACGACTTGACCGCAATCGACAACTTTGCCGAAATCGACGACCTTACCGTGCGTTTTGGAGGCGTCGTCGCCGTCAAGTCACTCAACCTGACGGTGAAGCGCGGCGAGATTCACGCGCTCATCGGTCCCAACGGAGCGGGGAAGACGACGGTGTTCAACGCCATCTTTCAGCTCGTGCCATATACGGGAGGCATCCAGTTCGCTGGAAGGGAGTTGCGTGGCTTGCCACGCCATCGCCTTGCGGAGATCGGGGTGACACGTACGTTCCAGAACCTCAGCATCTTCCCGAGCATGACCGTGCGTGAGAACATTCTGGTTGGGTTTCACAGCAAGTCTCGAAGCAGGTTCACAAGCGAACTGCTGGGACTTGCCCGGGAACCCAGACAGCAGCTGGCGGAAACGCTCGACTTCTTCGGGCTTACTGCTCTCGCTCCTGCGTACGCAGCCGCATTGCCGTATGGCACCCTCAAGACCGTGGAACTGGCACGTGCGTTCATAAGCCATCCGCGTCTTGTGCTGCTCGACGAGCCGGCGGCCGGCATACCGACGTCGGAGAAAGGCGCACTCAAGGCGGTCATCCGGAAGATGCGAGATGCCGGGACGACGGTGCTTCTCGTCGAGCATGACATGGAACTGGTCATGGACATCTCGGACTCGGTAACGGTCATGGACTTCGGCGAGAAGATCGCGGAAGGGACGCCGGCCGAGGTCTCGGCAGACAAGCGTGTCATCGATGCATACCTTGGGGAGGAAACCCATGCTGCGAGTTGACCAGGTCGTCTCAGGGTATGGGCCTATCGATGTCCTGAACCATGTCACCATCAGTCTCGACAAGGGAGAGATCGTTGCCGTGCTCGGCGCCAACGGAGCCGGCAAGACCACGCTTCTAAGGACCATCACAGGGCTCATCCGGGTACGCAAGGGCTCTGTGACGTTCGGGGACAAGCTCCTGAACGGACTGTCACCCGCGGAGATCGTCAAGTGCGGCATCTCCCACGTTCCCGAGGGGCGGCACATCTTCCCCGACCTGACCGTCGAAGAGAACCTGCTGCTGGCAGCCTATAGCATGCCGCGCAGTCAGCAGAAGGGCAGACTCGACGCCATGTATGCAATGTTCGACATCCTTGCCGAACGCCGCAAACAGGCCGGTGGCACGCTGTCAGGTGGTGAACAGCAGATGCTGGCGCTGGCCAGAGGACTGATGCCAAATCCACGCCTGATGCTGCTGGACGAACCGTCCCTGGGTCTCGCGCCCAAGATCATCGGCACGGTGTTCGATACGCTCGCCCGTCTGCGTGAATCCGGTGTCTCCATCCTGCTGGTCGAGCAGAACGCCAAGCGCTCGCTGGAACTGGCTGACCGTGCATACATTCTCGTGACAGGACAGGTGGCTCTTGAGGGGACGGCGCGAGAGCTCAAGGGGAACGAAATGGTGAAACAGCTCTACCTTGGAGGGACCCGATGAGCATCGATATCTTCTTGAACCTGACCGTGCGGGGGCTGACGACCGGGGCAATTTACGCGCTGGTCGGGATGGGCATCGTCCTCATTCTGCAGACAACGAACGTCATGAACTTCGCGCAAGGCGACACAGGCATGTTCATCACATACCTGGCATTCTTCATGATAACGACAGCGAAAGTACCGTATTCGCTGGTTCTCATCCTTGCCATTGCTGCGGGAGCTTTCGTAGGCTTGCTTGTCGAGCGCTTCATGATGCGGTCGGTACGTTCGCGTTCCCACCTGTCGCTCATCATGCTGACGCTGGGCCTGTCGCTCCTGTTCCAGGGCCTGGCAGCGTTCCTGTTCAACACTGAGCCTCGCCTGTTCCCGCCACTCGTGTCGGGCGACCCCATCAAATTGGGCCCGGTTATCCTGGGCAGACAGGACATTGTGGTCCTGCTGGCCGCGATCGTGACCTTCGGCATCCTGTACCTGTTTCTCTACCGGACCAAGCAGGGCGCAGCAGCCCGCAGCATCTCACAGGACGAATACGCCGCGCGTGTCCTCGGGATTCCCACTCCATCGATCTACATGCTGGTATGGGCTATTGGAAGCGCGATGGCGGGTCTGGCAGCGCTGCTGATCGTTCCCCGGTTCTCGCTGGAGCCGTCGTTCATGGGGCTTATCCAGGTGAAAGCCTTCACGGCCATCGTCCTTGGGGGAATGGGCTCGGTGTTTGGCGCTGCTGTCGGCGGACTCATCATTGGCGTCGTGGAGAACCTCGTCGCCTATCAGTTCCCAGCCATCAAGGACAGCTTCATGCTCATCGTCATCGTCATTGTCTTGCTGGTCCTGCCACAGGGACTGTTCGGCAAGCGCCAGCAGAGGAGGTTCTGATGTCTCCTTCCGGTACGAGGCGTCTTGCGGTCAACGGAGCCATCATGGCGCTTGTCCTTGTCCTCCCGCTCTTGTTCAGAACGAGGCCGTCGATTATCGGCTACCTCAATATCGCCATGCTGTATGCCATCGCGACACAAGGACTCAATCTGCTCATGGGGTTTGGCGGTCTCGTCTCGCTGGGGCACGCCGCATTCATGGCCATCGGCGGATACACGGCAGCAGTGCTGGTCATGACGTACCACGTGAACATGTTCCTGGCCGTTGTCGCCGGCGTAGCCGGTGCCGGATTGTTCGGACTTGTCATCGGGTTCCCGTCGCTGCGCCTGTCCGGGTTCTACCTGGCCGTAGCGACGATGGCGCTGGGAAGTTCCGTTGCCGACGTCATCAAGAGGCTCGCCATCACCGGGGGAGACTACGGTCTCATCAACATACCGGTTCTTCGGCTCGGAGGCTGGGAGCTTACCAGCGAAGCGTCCAAGTACTACTTCTTCGTCGCCATCCTT
>JAPLGJ010000249.1 GCA_026390215.1 Caldisericota bacterium | reverse complement strand
GGCAAGCCTCTTTCCATGCTGCTCCTCAAACAGCATGCGACTGTCACCATCTGTCACACCCGGACCGTGGACCTTGCGGGGACCTGCCGGAATGCGGAAATCCTCATCGCGGCTGCGGGCAAGGCCAGGATGATCACGGCTGATTTCGTATCCGAGAACCGTGTCGTTGTCGACGTTGGCATCAACGTTGACAGCGACGGCAACGTGTGTGGAGATGTGGATTTTGACGCAGTTGCACCACATGCCGCGTATATCTCCCCCGTTCCCGGTGGGATAGGGGCAGTCACCTCATCGGTGCTTGCAAAGCATGTCGTACGCGCAGCCAATTACTTGAACGGCGTGAGCTGACTGGGGGAGCCTTTCCAAGGATCGTTCCCTGTGCAGCAGTGACAATCGGACAGAAGCCTGCCGGCCTCCATCAGTAGAATACTCATGGAGGCCGGTTCATTTCGAAAGGGGCTGCTTCGTCCTCCTGACTCGACTTCCTAGTGACGGACTCTCTTGAAATCGATGAATCCCCTGTCTACGTCCACTGAGACAAGTTGGACACGTGTGCGCTGGCCGACATCCAGCCCCTCGAAGCCTTGGACTACCCTGCCTTCAACCGGAACGGTAAGCAGACGCGCCCACGTTCCCTTGTCGGCGGCACCAGTGACGATGGCGTCAAACTGTTCTCCGATCCGGGGTCCGAGGAGGAGTGCTGCGGCGGACTTTGCGACCTGCCGTTCGACCTTGTTGGCGTCGTCTTCCTGTTCGGTACAATGCTTCGCAAGTTCTGTCAGCTCGTCGATGCCGTACGGCACCGGCTTCTTTGCGATCGCCGCTTTCGTCAGTCGCTGGGTAATGAGGTCCGGATACCTCCGGTTGGGCGCAGTTGAGTGGGTGTAGTCCTTCACAGCGAGGCCGAAATGTCCGTCGGTACTTGCTCCTGGCAGTTCCGCAGCGTATTCGCCCGGCCCCAGGAGTTTGATGATCGTGAGGGACAGATCGGGGAACGTCACGGGATCTGCTGCCTTCGCACTGGTCAGGAAGTCTTCGAGTGCCTTCGAATTGGGAACGTCGGGAAGCTTGAATCCATGCTCGCCGGCTACTTCGACGATGCGGTCCCAGCGCTTTGGCGTGTGTACGACGCGGCGGATCGATGGGAACTTGTGGGCGGCGAGAAAGCGAACCGTGACGCCGTTGGCGGCGATCATGAAGTCTTCGATGAGTTCCGTGGCCCGGTTCTTCTCCTTTGCCTGGAGACTGCTGATCGTGTCACCTTCAAACAGTGGTCTTGCCTCGATGGTCTGCAAGCTGAGTGCTCCGCGGACGTAGCGCTGATTCTTCAGCCGTTGGGCAGCCTTGTCCTGGGGCGAAAGGTTCTCCGCCAGGCCGGGTACGGCTGCAACCGCTTGCGGCATCGGTCCGGCTTCCTCCAGCCACCGTGCCAGGCTGTTATACGCCAGCTTGGCATGACTGCGGACGATGGCCTCGTAGACGTCGGAGCTCTGCACGGTGCCGTCCGCGGCTATGACCATGTCGACGACGATGGCAAGCCGGTCCTGGTCCTGGTTCAGTGACGTGAGGTCGGTTGACAAGTTGTCGGGGAGCATGGGGAACTTCTCGGCAGCGGTGTACACCGACGTCGTGTTGGTGCGTGCGTGGCCGTCGATTGCGGACCCAGTTTTGACAAGAGCGTCGACGTCTGCCACGGCGACAAGAATCCTGGTGGTTCCATCCTGCATGGCTTCCGCAACGGTCAGCTGGTCGAGGTCCATGGAATCGTCGTTGTCGATGGAGCACCATAGCATGGCCCGGAGGTCGCGTGCGGGCATGTCGCCAGTCAGGACAGGACCCTCGATGCGGTCG
>JAPLGJ010000136.1 GCA_026390215.1 Caldisericota bacterium | reverse complement strand
GCCGACCTCTGCGGGTCGAGTCCCGCTCCCAGCCAGTCGAGGACCATGTCGCGCCGGTACTCGTGGATGGAGCCGCTCTCGTTCCACTTGGTCGTCAGTGCATGCATGTCCGCCACCATGAAGTAGCAGTCGTACTCGTCCTGCAGCTTCACGTAGTTCGCCAGCACCCCCATGTAATGACCAAGATGGAGCTTGCCGGTGGGACGCATGCCACTCAGGATTCGCTTTTTCATGGGCACCTCACAGCCTCAGGAGAGTATTCAGAATGAAGCCAAGCACCTTGGACATCACACCACCGATGATGTTGAACCAGAGGAGGGCGAGCAGGACGACCGTCCCGTACAGGTCCACGGCGCGGTCGTACAGAAACCGTTCCGGCCTCTTGAAGAAGAGCGCAAAAAAGGCCTTGGAGCCATCGAGCGGAGGAATGGGAAGGAGATTGAACACGCCAAGGGCAACCGAAAACTCGACAAGGCTCTTCAGGACGATGTACACGTAGGTGAACTGCGTGACCGTCCCTGCCGAGCTCTTCACAAGCAGGAGGAGCAGGTAGGCGACGATGGCCGTAACGAAGTTGGAGGCCGGTCCGGCAAGGGAGACCAGGACAGTATCGCGGCGAGGGTGTTTGAATGCAGCGAAATCGATCATCACGGGGCGTGCCCATCCGACATGAAACAGCAGGAGAGCGACGGTCCCGAGCGGGTCCAGGTGACGCAGAGGGTTCAGGCTGAGGCGCCCTGTCTCGACGGGGGTCGTGTCGCCAAGCTTCCAAGCCGTCCAGGCATGGAAGTACTCATGGATCGTAATAACAATCAGGATCACCGGCACCTGGACAATCCAGATGGGCATCTCGCTGCGGACATAGCTCAAGAGTCCCTGCATGTATTCTGTCCTTTCTCGACGATATGCCGGTTCTGCCGGCTCGTTTCATGGAGTCATAGTAGCCGGGTTTCCTGCTTACGCAATCGCTTGGCAACCAGCGATTCTTCATTGCGGCTGCCTTCTTTCCTGCTACAATCAACGCATGATCAAGATGCGCGTAAGGTACAGCAAGGAAGAAGAGGCCTGCCTGCTTTCACACCACGAGATCCAGGCGGCCCTGGTGCGGTGGCTGCGACGCAGCAACCTGCCCCTGATCTACAGCGAAGGGTTCAATCAGCGTGTCCGGATCGAGACCGGCATTCCCACGGGCGTCGGCATGGTCAGCCTTCAGGAATACGTCGACGTGCTCCTCGACGCGTGGTCCCCCGTCGCCGACCGTGCCAGTGCACTGGAGCGCACGGCGCCTCCCGGCCTCAGGTTCCTGGCAGCGGTCGACATCCCCCTCACTGCCCCGTCACTCATGGGACAGCCGATGATCCTCCGCTATGAGTACACGTGGGCACGCCGGGCGGACGTCGATGCCGAGCAGATGAAAGCGCACATGGCCTCGTTCCTCGCCCTGCCGACGTTGATGGTCGTGCGCGAGAACGGCAAGTCCCGTGTGCCGAAGGACATTCGCACGTACGTCCTCACCGCACAGATTGCGACGCGAACCCCTTTGCGCGCTCACGTGGGCGTCTTCTTCAATCAATCGGGGACAATCCGCATGGACGAAGTCGTCAAATACATCTTCGGCCTCGACGCGAAGGTCGCGCCCATGCCGGTCGTCACGCGACAGAGCGTCCTGCTCAACATGAGCGGCGTATTCGTCGACCCCATGGACATCTTGGCACAGGCCGTCCCCCCTCATCGACCGAAGACCAGTCACCACGACTGAGACCCAGCGACGACAAAAGCTCCCCGGTCACCCAGGGAGCTTTTCGATTCTCGCCTACTGTTCCAGCTAGTCGCCGTAGTCGTCTTCCTCGCGTCCAAAGCGCTTCCGCTCCTTGAAATCAAGGAGTCTCTTGCGAATACGCAGGGACTTGGGGGTGACCTCCAGCAACTCGTCCTCGTTGATGTAGTCGAGAAACTGGTCCAGGGCGAATTGAACTGGCGGGTCGATCTTCGCGGAGATCTCTGACGTGGAGGACCGCATGTTGCTGAGGTGCTTCTCCTTCGTCGGATTCACTTTCAGGTCGTGATCGCGCTGGGTCTCGCCGACGATCTGACCGGCATAGACCTTCTCTGCAGGCGCAACAAACAGCTTGCCACGGTCCTGGATACGTGCGATAGAGTAGGCTGACACGGCCCCGGTATGGTCTGAGACCAGGACGCCGTTCCGGCGGCCGCCGATCTTCCCTGCCCACTCCAGGTATCCCAGGTACGTATGGGTCATGACGCCGTTGCCCTTGGTCGAACTCAGGAACTCGGACCGGAAGCCAAACAGGCCACGAAGCGGAATCGTGTAGCTGAGACGCACGTAGGCCCCCTTGAGGTCGAGCATCTTCTCCATGCTCCCACGCCGTTCACCCAGCATGTTGATGACCGTCCCCTGGTACTCCTTGGGGACGTCGAGGACGAGGGTCTCGTACGGTTCCAGGACCTTGCCGCCCTTCTTCTCGGTGATGACCTGCGGCATCGAGACCTGAAACTCGTAGCCTTCGCGCCGCATCTGTTCGATGAGGATCGCCAGCTGGAGTTCGCCTCGTCCGGCAACGGTGAACCGGTCGGGAAGATCGCCCCACTCGACGGCGATGGAGACATTGGTGCGCAACTCCTTCTCGATACGCTCGCGCAGCTTGTTGGAGGTCACGAACTTGCCCTCTGTCCCGCCGAATGGGCTGTCATTGACCATGAACATCATCGAGACCGTGGGTGGCTCGATCCTGAGAATGTTCAGCTTGATGGGGCGTTCCGGGTCGGTGACCGAGTCTCCGATCGTGACCGTGGGTATGCCGGCGAACGCGAAGATCTCGCCAGCCTGCACACTTGGGACTTCCTTGCGTTCCAACCCCTCGAAGATGAAGAGCTTGAGGACCTGGCCCGCATATTCGGTGTCACCCTCGGAGTACACCTTGACCTTCTCTCCGGTCTTCAGCTGCCCCCCGAACATGCGGCCGATGCCGATGCGCCCAATGTAGTCGTCGTGTGTGATGTTCGTGACCAGGACCGACAGAGGACTCGCGGGGTCATACTCCGGGGCTGGGGTCTTCTTGAGCATGAGCTGGAACAGGGGTGTGAGGTCCTGTGGCGGATCGTTGAGGTCCATCGTCGCTTTGCCGTCGCGTCCAGAAGCATACACAACGGGGAAATCCAGCTGCTCTTCGCTTGCGTCGAGTTCGACGAACAGGTCGAAGGTCTCATTAATGACTTCCTGGATACGGGCATCCTGGCGGTCGATCTTGTTGATGACCACGATCGGCCTGAGATTGAGCTCAAGAGCCTTCTTGAGCACGAATCTCGTCTGTGGCATCGGCCCCTCGGAGGCGTCGACCAGAAGAAGGACCCCATCCACCATCCTCAGGACGCGTTCCACTTCGCCGCCGAAGTCCGAGTGGCCAGGTGTGTCGACGATGTTGATCTTGACACCCTTCCACACCAGCGACATGTTCTTGGAGATAATGGTGATGCCGCGTTCCCGCTCGAGGTCCCCTGTGTCGAGGATACACTCGCCCATCTGATCGATATTGCGGAACAGCTTACACTGCCGCATCATGGCGTCGACCAGTGTCGTCTTTCCGTGGTCGACGTGTGCAATGATACCTATGTTGCGGAGATCGTTTCTGTGCACTCAAGTACTCCCTTCAAACAAGCATAGTTGGAGACCGAAAGTGGTCTCAAACTATTATTATACCCTTGTTCTCAGGCGTTCAATGCACCGAGTGCGATGGAGTAGAACTTGGAATCTTCAGAATCTCCCCTGCTGGTCAGAATGCACGGTGCCGTAGTTCCGGTCACCATCGCTGCCGTCTCGGCTTTTCCAAACCAGACAATCGCCTTGTAGAGGACATTTCCGCTGTCGATGCCAGGTACGATAAGGACATCCGCATCACCACGGACCCGCCCCTTGAACCCCTTGATGTCGCTGACTTCAGGGAACAGCGCCAGGTCTACCGAAATCGGCCCCTCGGCCAGGACGTTGCCAAATTGCTTCCGCACGGCCATGCCTGTCAGAACAGCTGCTTCCTGGCTGCTCGGATACTTCAGCACGCTCTCACTGGCCGACAGGAAGGCGATCCTGGGCACTTCGACACGCAGGCTCTTCGCAACGCGGATGGCGTAGGTTGTGATGGTAACCTTCTGCTGGAGCGTGGGCTCTGGTATCACGGCCGCATCCGACAAGATGAGCAGCCGAGGGTAGCCAGGGATCTCAAAAACGGCAACATGTGACAGGAGGCCGCCCTCAGGCAGCAGCCCTGTCTCCTTGTCCAGAATCCCCCGCATGTAATTATCCGTGTGAGCCAGGCCCTTCATCAGCATATGTGCGCCGCCCTCACGGACTAGTTTCACGGCCGCGTTGACCGACGGCATCTCACCCTCCACGTCCATGATCTCAAAGAGCTTCGCATCGACGCCGCACTCGCCCGCGATCTCTCTGATCTTCCGCTGACCGCCAACGACCACGGCGTCGACGATGCCTTCCCTGACGGCACGTTCCACGGCCTGCAGCGTATGAGCGTCTTCGCCATAGGCAACGGCCATCCGCTTGCGCGGCAGGCCTTTCACGGCCGCTGGAATGTCCGACAGATGCGTCATGGACCCCATCTCAAACCTCCCCATAGTATGCGACGATGCCCAATGCCACGGACATCAGCTTCGTCTGCCCATCGTCGGCACGCGACGGCACCAGGACAGGCTTGCGCGCGCCAATGGTCACATGGGCGGAGGTGAATCCGGCAAAATAGGTCATCGACTTGCCCAGCATGTTTCCCGCCTCGATGTCCGGGACGATGAGAATATCAGCCATGCCGGCGACCTCACCTGCAATGCCCTTGATGCTCGCCGCCCGAGGCGAAATGGCGTTGTCCAGCGCGAGCGGTCCGTCGACGACGCAACCCTTGATCTGCCCGCGTTCGCACATGCGTGTGATGATGGCTGCATCCTCTGTACACGGCATCTTCTCCGTAACGGTCTGAGTGGCGCATGCGCGTATCCTCATAGATCGTGCACTCGGACATCACCTTGCTCGCACGGATACCCGTGTCCTTGTCCAGTACGGCATGAAGCAGCTGCGCTGTCTGCACGCCGCCCTTGAGAAGGACGTCCACCTGGTCATCATGCGCCAGCTGCACGGCAATCCTGCATGCCTGCACCGCGTCAGCGGCCGCCACGACTTCATAGTCGCCGGCGGACACCCCAGCTTGCTCCAGCAGCGCTGCTATGCGGTCGGGCGGACCTACAAGAACCGGCGCTGCTATCCCGGCTTGCTGCGCCAGGATGGCGGCGTGCAGTGAGACCTCTTCAGGAAACGCAACCGCCAGCTTCCTGCGGCCGCGCTTCTTCGCCACTTCAAGCAGCTCAGCGAACGTCCTGATCTCCATGAGTCCTCCCTAGTCGTAGACTTGTTCCGTCTCAATACCTCGTCTGAGTCGCAGATACGCGTCGTTGAGAGCCTCCAGCTCGTTCTCACCCGGCACAACTTCGACCGGAGCGATAAAGCCGACCCTCTCGGTCACCCATCGTACGACGGCCTCGTTGTGTGCCAGCCCGCCGGTCAGCACGATCACGTCGACGTCGCCCTCCAGCACGGTGGCCATGGCGCCGATCTCCTTGGCGATCTGATAAGCCATACCTTCAAGGACGAGCGCTGCCTCGGCGTCTCCCCCGTCGGCGCGGCG
>JAPLGJ010000239.1 GCA_026390215.1 Caldisericota bacterium | reverse complement strand
ACCAGACCGTCTCCAGAGTATCCTTTGCCGATGAGGCGTACATTGGCTGACTTGACCATGGCGTCAGCTGCTTCAATGGCGCCGACAAGCCCCCTGGTTTCGATCATGCCAAGTGCTGTCAGCTTCTCGTTCTCAGGCATGGACTCGACTCCCTGCTACACAGGTGGTCGTAGGACCTATCACGACTTGCGGAAGGTGTCGCGACCGTCGACCTCGAGAGAATCGAGGATCCCCACGATGGTCGCATCTGCAGGAGCTCCATCAGTGAGTGCCGTGAACCGGCCTCCACTGCCAATGGCGACGAGCACAAGCTCACCCTCACCCGCGCCTACTGCGTCCACGGCGACAAACGGAGGGCGGTCCATCAGTTCATCGTGCACTGTCGCTTCTTGAACTACAAGGAGCTTTCGGGCAGACAGTTTGTCTGCTTTGACTGTTGCAACGGCCGAACCAACAACGCGCGCTATTATCATGGTTCCATTCCTCCTAGCACTTCATTGTACGTTGCACCAGACTACGCCTGAACTACCTGCCGGCAGATAACGGAATCCCGCCCTTGAGTTGTCACGTTGCTCACGTGGCTTCCCAGCGCATCTCGTCCTCTGCCCTGCGCGGACCATTTTCGCATCGGCAGCTGGAGTCTCATCGATACTCGACTTCCGACCCAGATACCGGTTCATCAAATGCAGTTTAGGACGAACCTTTCACGTGTCAAGTCGTCGGACAACGGCTCACGCCATCAGGACTTGGCTCACTGGAACGTCTGCAATCGCTGTCAACATGGACGTTGAGCTGCGACGAAGTCTGCCAAGCCGCATCAGTTCTCCTCAGAGGCCGCGGCGCTCTATGCCCGTGGAGTGTACCCGCTCCCTTCCAGCAGCGCCTGCACGGTTTCCTCGGTCCGGGGTGCCTCGCGTACAGTCTTGTCGCCGACAACGTACAGCCGGTCCGGCAGAACGCGTATGGTCTCGAGATTGTGCGTGGAAAGCACGACCGATTTGCCTTTGGCGGTAGCCCAGGAGATCAAGCCGTGGAGTTCGCGCAGGCTCGGGAGATCAAGGTGGAGTTCAGGCTCATCCATGAGGAGAATGTCCGTCCACTGCGCCACAAGAGCCAGGAGCATGATCTTGCGCTGTTGCCCTGACGACATCTCGTCCAGGAATCGTGCACCAAAACCACTGACCTCTGCAAAAACGTCAGGGTGGTCCGAGGCCTCGAGCTGTTGCATGGACTTGAGGCGTCCAAGGGAACTGAGCTCGATGACCTCATCCACCGTGATATGGGCCTGAGGTATGGCGGGCGACAGGAATCCAACGGTCGCTGCAAGCGTCTGGGGACCCATGGACTGCAAGCGGTGGCCCTTCAGCATGACCTGGCCATCAAGGGGAGGCAGGAAGCCGCGCATCGTCCGAAGGAGCGTCGACTTCCCCGTGCCGTTGCGCCCAACCAATGCGACGGCCTCTCCCGGATGAACGCTGATCGTCACGTTTCTCAGGATCGGTTCCCCCCGGGTGTACCCGACAGCGACGTCGTTGAGCTCAAGCACCGCGGGGATCACACCGCTCTCCTCGACTTGATCGACAGCCAGATGAGATAGGGCGCACCAAAGAGTGACAGCACCGTATTCAGTGGAATCTCCGACGCGCTCACCGAACGCGCCATGAGGTCCCCGACGACAACGATCGTCGCACCCATCAGCATCGTCAGGACGACAAACGTCCGGTCCGTGCGACGTGTCAGCAGGCGTGCCAGGTGAGGAGAGAACAGTCCGGCGAATCCCACAACTCCCGAGGCCGCAACGTCCGTGGCTGCAAGGATAACGCTGAGGAACAGCAGCGAAATCCTTGTGGTTCTCACGTTGACGCCCACGTTCTGGGCGAAATCGTCACCCACCAGATACGATCGAAGAGGACGCATCAGGCTCATGACCGCCGGCACGGCGATAGCCAACCCTGCGGCCACGACCGCCATGCCTGTTCCAGACGCCCTATTGAGACCCATCCATGACCAGAAGATCGTGTTGGAGAGGATGTCGGGCCGTGTCGAGACCAGGATGGAGTACAGGGCGTTCAGCATATACGAGAGAGCGAGGCCTGACAGCAGAAAGGCCAGGAGGTCATGCCCGATGCGCCTGCTGATGATGAGGAGCATCGCGAGAACGAAGAGAGCCCCCGCCAGCGGGGCGGCGATCATGACGGGAACCGAAGCAACCGTCCCCGCAAGGCCGAGCAGGGCAACTAGCGTGACGGCAAGCTGTGCCCCTCCTGAGACCCCGAGGAGGTAACTGTCGGCCAGCGGATTCCGGAAGGCCGTCTGCAGGAGGAAACCAGATAGTCCAAGCGATGCGCCCACCAGGACACCCAGCCCTATGCGAAGGAGCCTCAACATGACGATCTGAGCTTCTGGCGTCCCCATGGGGGTACCCCCAATCGCGAGGCGTAGTCCGTGAAGTACCTCGGAAGGCGTCAGACCAGCACTGCCAAAAAAAACGCTGAAGCCCGTAACGACCAGCAGGACAGTGGCTGTGCTCACAAGCACAGCCACATCGTGTCGTCGAACCCCTGCGTCAGGGACGGGAAGCACGCTGGACATAGTCAGCGATCATCTCGAGACCCTTGATGATACGGGGAGATGGGCGGAAGATGTAGTCGCCCACCATGTCGTAGACGTGTCCCTGCTTCACGGCGTTGACCGTCGAGAAGGCCGTCCGCCCTGCAACGTCTCCGGATCCCATGCCGGAAGCCACGACGATGATGTCTGGGTTGTGACTGATGATGTATTCCTCAGACAACACTGGCCATGCAGTATTCGTCTCATCGGCGATGTTGAATCCTCCCGCAACTGAAATGAGGTCCGAGACGAACGTCCCCTTGCCTGCGCTCATCAATGGACTGTTCCAGATCTCGACGTACACGGCAGGCTTGCTGGTCAGTTTCTTCGCTGCCGCGGCTACGCGTACGATGGATCTGTGCATGGAGAGCGCCACCTCGAACCCACGGTCCGGAACCCCGAGCACGACTGACAGTGAACGTATGGCCTCGACGATGGCCGACAGAGACTTGGGATCGTCGGCGTACACCTGACGCCCCATCTTGCGGAGACGTTCCACGACCGCAAGTGGCGTGCCGTCTGTCACCAGAATGAGGTCGGGAGACAGGACCAGCAGCTTCTCCAGTGAGGGGTTGCTGAATGCGCCGACCGTCGGGATCTTCTTCGCCTGCTCCGGGAAGTCGGTGTACTCGGACGAAGCGATGATGTTACTGCCCTGACCAATGGCGAAACAGTTCTCTGCCAAGTTCGGCGCCAGAGTCACGAGTCGCATCTTCCCAGCCTTGGTGGGGAACGTTTCATGTTGATAGCCGAGGACGTCGTTCATGACGGATGGAATCTGGAGGACGATCGACGTCACTCCGTTCTTGACAGACGATGTCATCGTTCCACCAGACACAGTCACCAGGCCCCTGAGGAGCTCCTCCGACAGGAACAGGGTTCCAGTCTTTCCCAGGGCGCGGACCAGGTCCTTCCGCACCGACATGTTGTAGGAGCCGTCCACGAGCGTCCTGCTGCCAAACTCGTATGCACCAGCAACTGGTCCCAGCGCAACATAGACCGTGTTCTGCGATGGCTCGAACCGCACCGTGCCGCCGGCTGCCTCGATGACGGCACGCAACGGAAAGGCAAGGCCTGTACCAAGCCTGAGCGGGACGAACCCCCTGGGGAAGCTGCCTGCAACACGCTGTGAGCCTGTGGTGACGACGAAGCTGGACTGGCCGGCGCGGAGTTCAAGGGAAACACGACGCATCGAGGCGGCTGAAGCAACATTGCCGGACTGTCTGGCGGCGAAGGCAACCAGCGTCGATACCATGATGACAGCAAGCACAAACGATATGATCCTTCTCCCACCTGCAGGCCTGCAGCCTGCCGTCGGGTCGACAACTCTGTCGATCCAGTTCCGAGATCCTGTCCTGAGCATTCTGGTTCCTCCATGTCATTGGGTTTCTGGTCCGGCCGCCTGCGGTGAATCACAGAGGACTCCCACTCGGCCACCGGTTGCATCCGCTTCTGAGGGCGGACCGCACTTCTCATGCCAGACAAGCGGCCCTGCGTACGGGGTCGGTCGTCTCCTGCTTTGGCACGTTTCAGTATATGCGTTCCTGGCCTCTGTCAACGTCGCTGCTTCCCAGGGGTGACAGCTCGCCGTCTTTGCCATATACTGAACGCGTCAGACATGGGGGAGAAGACGTGATACGTGCAATCAGCCTGGACTTGTGGAAGACACTTATTCTGGACCATGACGAGGATGAAGCCCTGCGTGACCGCATCCGGGCTCAGGCCATTCGCGAAGTCCTCGGCCAGCACGGTCTCGTCGTGTGCGAGGATGGACTATTTGATAGTCTTCGCCGCATCGACGTCTTGCGCAGAGACGTTCGCGAGATGCGCGACTGGACGCTGACAACCTCCAGGCAGATCGGTTTCGTCCTGACGCAGGCCTGCGTATACCCTTCCAGAGATCTGGTCGAAGCTGTCCGGCCCCGATATGACGCGGCGATCTTCGGGCTGATGCCGACCCTCGTCGAGCCGGGCGCTCCACAGCTGCTTGCAGATTTGGCCCGGCACTACCCTCTCTCTCTGACCTCCAACACGGGAAAGACGCCGGGGCAGGTCCTGCTGAACGTCCTCGACATGCTCAGCATCCACGCGCCATTCACGCACTTCATCTTCTCGGACGAAGTCCTGTATCTGAAACCCGACAAAAGAATCTGGCAACTGCTGGTCGACACGAACGAACTGAAACCGGAAGAGATCGTCCATGTGGGGGACTCATACCGCATGGACTACAAGGGAGCCCGCGCGGCTGGCCTTCAGGCTGTTCTCTTTGGACGCCGGGAGTCGTTGCCCGCAGCAACCCTCGCGATCGACTCACTCAGTGAACTCGCACCAACGATTGAGGAGATGAACAGATGAACATCCATCTTACCGGTTCCAGTCTGACCTCCAGCGAAGTCGTCCGTGTTGCCCGTCAGGGTGCCGTCGTCGAACTCGGCAAGGAAGCTGTGGAACAGATCAACGCCGCCTCTTCATTCGTCCGGCAGATCGTCCACGGTGAAGCCCCCGTCTATGGCATCAATACGGGGTTTGGCTCTCTGTGCAATGCGCGTATTGGTCCCCAGGACCTCGGCAAGCTGCAGGAGAATCTCATCCTGTCGCACGCGGTCGGGGTCGGCCGCTGCTTCAACGAGGATGAGGCGCGGGCAACAATACTCGTGCGTGCGAATACACTTGCCAGTGGACACTCGGGTGTTCGTCTCGAGGTAGAGCAACTGCTGCTGGGCCTGCTGAACAAGCACGTGTACCCGATGATCCCCAGTCAGGGATCGCTGGGGGCCTCGGGCGACCTGGCTCCTCTTGCCTCACTGGCGCTCGTGCTCATCGGCAGGGGAACGGCAAGAGTGCATGGCGAAATCCTCCAGGGGCCGGCAATCCTTGACGCCATCGGTGCCAAGCCCGTCGTCCTGGAAGCCAAGGAAGGCCTAGCCCTCATCAACGGCACCGCCGTCATGACCGGCGTCGCCGCCCTCGTCTTCTCGGACGCACGCGCGCTCCTTCGCACTGCCAACCTGGCAGCCGCGATGACCATGGAAGCACTCCGCGCCCGTGTTGAACCCTTCGACGAACGCATCCACGATCTGCGCCGGCACGCCGGACAGGGTGCTGTTGCCAGGGATATTCTGAGCTACGTTGCAGGAAGCAGGCTTATCGGCACGTGCGACGAGGTTCAGGACGCCTACAGTATCCGCTGCATGCCGCAGGTCCATGGCGCCGTCTCCGATACCGTCGACTTCGTGGAAAACGTGTTGCTCAACGAACTCAATGCCGTCACGGACAATCCCCTCCTGTTCCCTGCTGACGGAGACGTCCTGTCGGGCGGGAACTTTCACGGCGAACCCGTGGCGCTGGCCATGGATTACCTCGGCATTGCACTGGCAGAGCTGGCAAGCATCAGCGAACGGCGTACGAACCGACTTCTGAACCCTGCCCTCAACCGCGGGCTCCCGGCGTTCCTCACGCGCGACGCCGGCCTCAACTCCGGCCTCATGATCGCCCAGTACACGCAGGCCGCCCTGGTCTCCGAGAACAAAGTACTGGCACATCCCGCTTCCGTGGACAGCATACCCGTATCTGCCGACCAGGAGGATCACGTGAGCATGGGGGCCATCGCAGCGCGCAAAGCCCGGTCCATTGCAGACAACGTGGCAACCGTGGTCGCCATCGAACTGCTGGCCGCGTATCAGGCTGTCGATATCCTTGGTGGCGAAGACAGGCTCGGCCAAGCCACCAGCAAGCTCTTCGCACAGCTCAAGACGTGCGTTCCGCCCATGAGCGGCGACCGCATGTTCATCGAAGACATCAACGCGGTACGAGCCCTGATTCACAGCAACGCAGTCTGACCGGAGGCAGAACATGGAACCCATTCATGCGGCACACGGAACGACCCTGACATGCAAGAGCTGGCAACTGGAAGCTCCCATGCGCATGCTGATGAACAACCTGGATCCGGACGTTGCAGAGCGCCCCGAAGACCTGATCGTCTACGGCGGCAAGGGCAAGGCCGCTCGCAACTGGCAGGCTTACGCCGACATCATCGCGACGCTCCAGAGCATGGACGTCGACGATACGCTGGTCGTGCAGTCTGGCAAGCCTGTCGCGGTCTGGAAGACTCATATCGACGCGCCACGTGTCATCATCAGTAATTCGATGCTGGTCCCACACTGGGCCACCTGGGATGAATTCCACAAGCTGGAAGACAAGGGGCTGATCATGTACGGCCAGATGACCGCCGGCTCATGGATCTATATCGGGGCCCAGGGCATCCTGCAGGGTACATATGAGACACTTGCCGCTGCCGCCCGGCAGGCCGGATGGGAAGACCTCAGCGGACGGTTCATCCTCACGGGTGGATGCGGTGGTATGAGCGGTGCACAACCGCTGGCCATCACCATGAACGGAGGCGTCGGACTGATTGTCGAATGTGATCCCGCAAGGATCCAGAAACGTCTCGACACCAAGTATATCGATACGATGACGACCAACCTGGACGAGGCACTGCTGATGGTCCATAAAGCCGTCGCTGAAAAGCGGCCACTGTCGGTCGGACTCGTCGCCAACGCAGCCGACGTGTTCCCCGAGCTGCTGAGGCGAGGGGTGATCCCTGACGTCGTGACCGACCAGACGTCTGCCCACGACACGCTGAATGGATACGTCCCCAACGGCATGCCGCTCGCAGAGGCATACGCTCTGCGTGCGAGCGACCCCGCAGAGTACGAGAGGCGCGCGCTGGACGCCATCACCGTCCACTGCAAGGCCATGGTCGGCCTGCAGGAACGTGGCGCGATCGTGTTCGACTATGGCAACAACATCCGTGGCCAGGCTCTGGCAAATGGCTACCAGGATGCGTTCAAGTTCGACGGCTTTGTCCCGAAGTACATCCGTCCCCTGTTCGAAGAAGGCAAGGGCCCCTTCCGCTGGGCAGCCCTCTCCGGGGATCCCAAGGACATCTGGACGACCGACGAGGTGATCCTGAAGGAGTTCGCGTACGACCAGCACCTGGTGAAGTGGATCCAGATGGCACACGACCAGGTCCAGTTCCAGGGGCTGCCCGCCCGCATCTGCTGGCTGGGATACGGCGAGCGTGAGCGGTTTGGCCTCATCATCAACGACCTCGTGAAATCCGGCAAGATCTCTGCTCCCATCGTCATTGGACGCGACCATCTCGACTGTGGCTCCGTCGCCTCACCTAACCGTGAGACCGAGAAGATGATGGATCTGGGTGTCGGTCCATCACGGTGGCGGCGTCGGCATCGGCTACTCCATCCACGCCGGCATGGTCATCGTCGCCGACGGAACCGACGCTGCGGCCAAACGCCTGTCGCGCGTTCTCACCTATGACCCGGGCATGGGCATCGTGCGGCACGCAGACGCAGGCTACCCGAAAGCCATTCAGTTTGCCAAAGACCACGGCATCCGCATGCCATCACTCAAGTAGGAGACGAACATGGAAACGCAGCTCAACTACGTCAGTCTGGTCCGGGACCGCCATTCGACGCGGAGCTACGAGCTCCACCCCCTGACGGACGCTGACAGAAAGGACATCGCGCAGGCGATTGCGTCGGCAGTACCCCTTACCGCGACCAGCCTGCTGGACTGGAGACTCGCCGACAAGTCCATCATGGGATGCAGCGCTGTCCTGTATGCCGAGTGCGGGTCGTCTGCCGACGAGCTTATCGACTATGGATACCAGGGTCAGCAGATCGTTCTGGCCCTCCTCGCGCGCGAGTGGGGTACATGCTGGTACTATCAGGTTCGCCTGCCCGGTAGTCCTTGCTCGATAACGGTCGGCCGGCCGGCGACACCTGGTCTGCGCTCCGCAGTGGTGGGCGCCCTCTCCCGCGGTCATACCCGCAAGACCATCGAACAGGTGGTACCTGAAGGTATGCTCCAGGACTCGGCAGCTCTCGTCCGGACTGTGCTCGAATCCGCCCGCCTTGCTCCTTCAGCGATGAACAGACAGCCATGGACGTTCAAGGTCATTTCCCCGAACCAGATCGTCGTGCAGGGAAACACCGGCCGCTTTCCCGACCTCGGCATCTGCCTGGCGAACGCGATGGTCACCGCGCGACAGCTGGCAGGAGCCGCAACTGTGACACGACTCGACACCGGCGAATACAGCGTCTCCTGGCAGGACACGCGACTGAGGAAAGACTGAATGAGGCGCCTGTTCCGTGAGGCTGGGGCACTGACCTGGCTGTTCGCGGGAGCTGCGGCGTGTGCCGTGGTCGTGTCGGTGTCGACGGTAGCCTTCGCCGACATCTTCGGCCGTTCCCTTTCCCTCGTCGTCGCCGGTGCAGGCCTGGAGGCTCTCCGTCAGGTCATCGTCATCGGCGTCGCGGTGGGCGTCGCGTCCGTGGGGTGCACGTTCCTGGGGAAGCTCCTTGCCGGCCACTTCAGCGAGCGTCTTCAATGGACGCTCCGTGACCGCGCGGTCGAGCGTCTTGCCCATGCGACGGCTGAGGCAATGCATGGCGAACACTCAGGCGCCGTTCAGTCGCGCTTCTCGAGCGATATGCTCCTCCTCGAACAGCTGGTCAGGACCGACGCACTGCAGTTCGTATCACAGGCTCTGACAGCCCTCCTTGCGGCAGCCTACATGCTGTCCCGGAACTGGCTGCTTACCGTGGCATCCGTTGCAGCCACCCCCATCCTCCTGCTCGTGGCATCATACCTGTCGAAACCCCTCGGGCCTCTCACGACAGCAGCCCAGGAGGCTCTCGCGCAAGCGAGTGTCGTGACCCAGGAAGCAGTCTCCGGCGCAGAGGTCATTCGGGCGATGAACATGACCACAACGGTGTCGCTTCGTCACGAGCGTGCCCTGTCCTCGTTTCAGGAACGGGGCGTTACGGCTGCAAATCAAGTTGCAAAGCTGTACTCAACAGGCATGACGCTCGCGTTCATGCCCTTCATCGCCGTCTTCTCCGTCGGCGGATACCTGGCACTGGCTCACCGCATCGAGGTCGGGCTGCTGTTCTCGTTCGTTCAGCTGGTCAACTACCTGTCGTTTCCAGTGCAGGAAATGCCTCGCCTGCTCGGCCGCATCCGGTCAGGGGTAGCCGCATCACGCAGGGTCCTTGAGATGCTCGACACGCCGGTGGAACGAACGGGAGGGGCACACGGCTCTTCAGTCGCAGACAAGGTACTGAACTTCGACCATGTGTCGTTCTCCTATCCAGGAACTGCGGAGCCGGTCCTGAGAAATATCTCGGTGTCCGTGACGCGGGGACAGAAGGTCGCGCTCGTGGGTGCCAGCGGTTCGGGCAAGTCGACGGTCCTGCGTCTCGTCACAGGCGACTACACCCCCAATGCCGGGACTGTCCGGGTCCAAGAGCTGTCTGTACAGGACTGGGACCTCTCTGCGCTCCGAGGCGTCATTGCAGTCGTCGACCAGGAAGCGTTTCTCTTCGACGACACTCTCGCCGAGAACGTACGTACTGGGAATCTGGGGGCGACGCAGGCCCAGGTTGCCGAGGCTCTGGACGTGGCAGCAGCTGATTTTGTCGGGGAGATGGCACAGCGTGAGGACACGCTGGTCGGGGAAAGCGGAGGCAGGCTCTCGGGTGGTCAGAGACAACGCATTGCCCTTGCACGAGCACTTGTCAAGGACGCGCCCCTGATCGTTCTGGACGAGGCCACGTCCGCATTGGACAATGAACTGGAGCGCCGTGTCTATGCTCAGCTCGTCGAGCACTACCCCGACCGAACCATCGTCGCGGTGGCGCACAGGCTGACGACTGTCCAGGATGCGGACCTGATCTACGTCTTTGACGACGGCCGTGTCGTCGAGCAGGGA
>JAPLGJ010000185.1 GCA_026390215.1 Caldisericota bacterium | reverse complement strand
AAGTGCTCTTCTGGAGAACCATGCCAACAGGCATGATTCGCCGGCTAGGCCTCTGCGGGCCCTTCTGTCTCTTCGTGCCGGACAACCTCTTCGGTCGGCACGGGTTCGGCTGCAGTGCTCTCGACATTCTCAACGGCGGGGCTTGCAGTCTCGACGACTTCAGGCTCGACGTCTTCAACGGCTGGGGCTTCAGTCGTCACGACGGTGGACTCGACGACTTCGGGCTCGACAAAGGTGCTGTCGGCTGCGTCCGCATCCGAACCAGGCTCCACCTGCGGAGTCTCCTGTCCGGGCTCACGTACGAACACGCTCTCGTTGCCTTCCACACCCTTCATGCTCAGCTTGACCTTGCGTTCTTCCTTCAGGACCTCGAGCACACGAACCTTGACAACATCTCCCACATTCAGGACATCCTCGACCTTGCGAATCTTGTCGTTGGAGATCTGTGATATGTGCAGGAGGCCGGTAACACCTTCTGAGAGCTCGATGATTGCTCCAAAGGTCAGGATGCGAATCACTGCCCCCTCGAGGGCCATGCCGACTGGATAGTCTTCCTCGATGGTTTCCCAAGGATGTGGCTTCGTCTGCTTGATGCTCAAGGAGACCTTTCCGGTCTCCGGGTCGACCTTGAGAACCTTGACCTTGACCTTGTCCTTCTTCTGGACGACCTCCTCGACAGGACGGCGGCGACCGTACGTCAGCTCTGAGAGATGCACCAGGCCTTCAACCCCATACCCGATGTCCACGAACGCCCCAAACTCGGCGATACCGTTGACAGTGCCTTCATAGATATCTCCCGGCTGTATCTTTGTGAAGAACTCCTTCTTCTGCTTCTGGCGGATAACCTGCATCGCTGCACGATGAGAGGCGATAATCCGGCGAAGCTTCTTGTCAAATTCGGTGACCTTGACAGGGATGTCCTGGCCAACCAGTGAAGGCAAGTTGTTGCGGTAGTCGCTGGCGACCTGTGATTGAGGCAGGAAACAAGGCACACCGATGTCAACAAGCAGACCGCCCTTGATGGCCTTGGTGACTTTGGCAGTGACGATCGTCTGTTCCTCGAAGTACTTCTCGACATCAGTCCAGACCTCTTCCTGATCGGCCTTCAGCTTGGAGAGGACCGCCGTACCTTGTTCATCCTCTTCCTTGACGACGGCCACTTTCATCGTTTCGCCAACGTGCGCGATTTCGCCGACAGCTACATCGGTGCGCATAGTCAAGCGGTTGAGCGGGATATAGTAGTCTCCCTTTCCGCCGGCATTGACCATGACCCCGTCACGCTCGAGCTTGACGACGGAGACGTCAATGACGTCCCCACGCCGCAGTAGGCGTGGCGCGTATCCAGCCTTGGGCGACAAGTCTGTGACAAGGGCTGCCTCGAGTTCGGACGCCTTGATCTCGCCACCTGCAGCCTCGACCTGTTCGGTCTCGGTTTCGACCATCTCTGGTGCGGCCGCTTCCTCTGGAGCCTTTTCCTCTGCTGCCTCTGCGGCCGGTATGATCGGCTGTGCGACGACTTCAAGCAGGTTCTTCATGTCAAAGAGTCCGTCCGTTTCACCTGTGGTTTCTGCTGCAACGTGTTTATCCATGTCCACCATGTTGACTCCTCTACATTAAGGATGAATGTAAATCAGTCTCTGAGTATATAGCCAAAATGGATGCTTGTCAAACTCTTGAAAACCGCGTCACTAC
>JAPLGJ010000028.1 GCA_026390215.1 Caldisericota bacterium | reverse complement strand
CTGCTCCGCCTGAGGTCTCTGCAGCGCGTGCTCAGGGCGAACGGCATCGAACTGACGATTGTCGGACTGAACGACCCGATCACCACACTCGCCACTGGCTGAGGAGACCATCATGGACACGACACGCATCGCCCGGCTGATCATCGCCAATACCGCTTGCTTTCTCGCATTCTGGATTGCCCGTCTTGCGGTCCCCTGGTGGTTTGGTGTGGCAGCACTCGTTCTGCTGAACATCGCGCTGCCACATCGCAACCAGAAACTCTTCCGACTCTATCACGGTCTCGAGACCTGTTTCATCATCATCTACCTGGCACTGACTGCCGACCGGCATACGCTGCAGGAGCTTCTCGCCATTCTCCTGCTCACTGTGCTGTTCGAACTCTACTTCTGGTTGGTCGGCAACCTGACGCTGGCCGCCGAGTCGCCCGCCCATTTCCTGCGCATCAGCATCATCGCCTGCTGCTACGCTGTCCTTGGCAATACGGACCCCCTCATCGCCACCATCGTGCTGGCCATCATGCTGGCCGCATCAATGCTCTCAGCGGTCACCGCTTCCGACCCACGAGCAGCCAGGCGGCTTCTGCCGGGATTCATCATCCTCCTGGTCGTCTTTGTGGCCGCAGTCGCCTCCCCCATCGTGCAGGCGCCTACCCTTCCCAGAGCCGCCGTATGGCTGCTGCCAGGGACACCTGCGTCCACCCCGAAGCCCGCGGGAACGGGCGGATTGCCTGTCAACCTTCCTGCCCTTACGCTGCGACGCGTCATGGAGGAGCACTTCTGGGAGCTGTTCGGGTTCATGTATCTCCCACTGGCGATCATGATAGCAGTGCTGATCGCCGCAGCCATCGTCTCCGTCTCGGTCCTTCACAACACCTGGGGTAAGACGATACGTGCATTGATCTTCCCTGTCGCGGTCGTCGCGACTGCTTTGATCTTTGCGATCGTCTACACGGGAGCCAAGACCGGGCAGATTGCAAACGGCATTGCCCAGGCGGGACGTGTCCCGGGGGAGGACTTCAACGACATCGTCAAGACACTGCGGGAGCGCAACATCCTGCCTCCCAGGGACGACGAGATCAAGGCCACGCTCGAGACCATCGTCGCCAGCGTGTACTGGATGGGGGCCAGTCTCCTTCTGGTGTCGATTGTCGCCAGTATCCGGGATATGGTCTTTGAGTTCCGTCACGAGGTCCTGCTGTCGATGCTCGACCGGTCGGAGCGCAAGAAGGTCATCCGGGCCGTACGCCGGCTCGTTTCCCTCGACGAGGGGGCCTTGATGGAAGACCCCGTGACCAGCATCACAGCGCTGTTTGCCATGGGTGTCGAGGTCGTCGGGACAATCGGGCCGCGCCTGCGACGGGGAGAAACCGCCGGTGAGTTCGCACAGCGTGTGACAGTCGAAGCCCCTGCCTGTGCGAACGCAATGAGCCAGCTGGCAACACTCTTTGGCAAAGCGCGGTACAGCCGTCCCAGCGTCACCGGGAAAGACGTGCTTGTGGCCAAGGCCACACTGCTGGACCTGCAAGCGAGTGTCCGGAGCATGCGCAACGAGGCCCGGGCTTCGCGACGACTGGCGCGAGCTCGTTGATTTTGGCCTGAACGGCTTACAATGAAGAAGACAGAACACTAGTGAAGGAGCTGATCATGAACGAAAACCTGAATAAGGCCATATCCTACGTCGAACAGTACTTCGTCGGCAAGAACACGGTCGTCGACGTGGCCTTCGCGACACTGCTCGCCGGCGGGCATATCTTCCTCGAGGACGTCCCTGGCCTGGGCAAGACGACACTCGCCAATCTCATCTCCCGATCGCTGGGACTGGAGTTCAAGCGCATCCAGTTCACGCCGGACCTCCTGCCGTCGGACATCTCCGGCGTTTCGGTCTATGACCAGAAAACGCAGGAATTCCGGCTGAAACGAGGACCAATCTTCACCAACCTTCTGCTGGCAGACGAGATCAACCGCGGCACCCCCAAAACACAGTCCGCGCTGCTTGAGGCCATGGCCGAATACCAGGTCACTATCGACGGGACCATCGTCAAGCTGGACCGTCCCTTCGTGGTCATGGCGACCATGAATCCCATCGAGTATGAGGGTACCTTCCCGTTGCCCGAGGCCCAGCTGGACCGCTTCATGGCCCGACTGACGATCGGGTATCCGAGCAAGGAGAAGGAAGAGGAGATCGTCACCGGCTTCTATGCCCGGGTCAAGGTCATCAGCGACGACGTCCGTATCATCTCGCGCGACGACCTGACGACGATGCAGAAAGAGGTCGAGGGCATCTTCATCGCGCCGGAATTGATCACCTACGTCGTTTCGCTGGTCGACGCCACGCGGCACGACGATACCGTCTACCTTGGACTGTCTCCCCGTGGCAGCATCGACCTCATGCGCCTCAGCAAGGCGTACGCGTATCTGCAGGGTCGTGACTTTGTCATCCCGGACGACATCAAGCTGGTGTTCCCGTTCGTCTCGGGACATCGGCTCATCCTGCAGGCTGAAGCCCGTCTCAGGGGCGTCACGACCAACGAGGTCGTGACCAATACTCTCAAGAACGTGCCCATTCCCAAGCTGGCCGACTACAGCAAGCAATAAAGCGGTACCTCAGCACCGCTTCGCGCGGCCTGACTCTCGGGGCCGGGCCGGCCGTGCTGTGGCTTGTCTTGGGCAGTCATGCGCTGTTCTTCGCCGCATGCGTGGCAAACCTGTACAGTGTCGTGCTGCCCGTCATCATGATGCGTTCGATCGACACGGCCGGCGTCTCGGTCCTCGTCGGGCGTCAGATGGTCATGATGGGCAAACGGTCCTCCCAACCGCGCACCATCACAAACGATTAGACAATTCGGCGCAGAACGTCCTTCCTGGAACAGGTATTCTGGTTCTGTCAAGCCCTTGAGCCGCATCTTCACAATGCTTGACGCACTCTCGTGCCACCATAGAATGGTCATGTGCCTGCTGAGGGTGCGACAGTCTGAAGTGTCCGGCGCAGCA
>JAPLGJ010000113.1 GCA_026390215.1 Caldisericota bacterium | reverse complement strand
GAATCAGGTGAGTCTCATTATCAGGACATCGAGATCGTCCTGGTCTCAGCCGGACCTTTGGGAGGGATGTCCTCTCCCCTTCCCGTGGCGTCAATGATTCTTCGTGAGAACGAGCCAGGATACGACTACGACTGGCATGTTGCACCCCGAAGACAGTACATCGTCATGCTCGCGGGTCTTGTAGAAATACAGGTGTCTGATGGAGAATCCAGGACATTCGGACCCGGGGACATCGTTCAGATGGAGGATGTCGTCGGCAAGGGACACAAGTCCTGGTCCCCCGATGGCAACCCCAGGAGATCGCTCTTTCTCCCATTGCCCTAACGATCAGCTTGCTGCTCCTGTTGGGAGCTCTTTCAAGCAGGCCAACCCCGTGAAACCATTTCGGTCTGTCCGCACGGTTCGCCTGCATGGTGGGATCCACATCCAGGACTTGTCTTCCGCACTCCTTCCGTCGTTCCCCCCCCGAGCATTTCTGTCCAATGCAAGGGGCGTACTCGGCGCAGGCGGGAACCCAGCCCTTTTCTTGAAGGATACAGCGAAGGTGTAACAGTCTCCCAAAGATTGGAACCGTCCCGACAGTGTTACACCTCCTTCCGTCGTTCCCGCGCCCCTTCGGGTTTCCTCAATAATATGAAAATGGGCCGAGAAGCGCCGGAACATCAAGGATTCATGCTGGAGCACGTTGCTCTCTAAGCTTTGTGGTGTTCACTTTTTCTTCACTTTCTTGTGACGTGCCTCTTGACATTCACGGACAACTTAATATTATTTAGTTGCAAGTGAACAAAATCTTACCAGGAGGCACGAGATGACCGACATGACGACGAGACTGATGGACATGGTACATGGTGGCCGGCTCGACAAGACAACGGCGGCGCTGCTGTTCAGCGTCATGTGGACGGTCAGCGGCAAGCGCGAGTACATCATCAGGGACTGACCAACTATCCGCAACCGGGAGGAACAAATGTCGCAAGAACAAGAGAGGATCGAACGCATGGTTCAGCAAGGCAAGCTCTCGCGTACCGAGGCAGACGAACTGCTCGCGACGCTCGAACCGAAGGAGTCCGGGCAGACCCGCCCACCCATCCAGGGGGCACAGCCTCGCACGCGCCGCACCTTCCGGATCCACGTCGACGAAGCCAGTGGAGAACATGTCGACCTGGGATTTCCCATGGCACTTGTGGGCGTTGGTCTGAACATCCTTGCCCGCAGGGGCAAGGCGACCATCGACATCGACGGCAAGGAAGTCCCGATCGACATCGAGGAGATCAGACGTCTGATCGCGGACCCTGCATTCGTCGGTGAACTGATGAACGTTCATACGGGCGACGGAGCCAGTGTCGTCCTCAGCGTCGAGTGAGGCTGCCATGAAGCGTCTGCCGACGACGTGCCCTTCCTGTGGGTCCCAACTGGAGATTGCCGAGCTGCATTGTCCCGCCTGTGGCACGACGGTGCGAGGAGCCTACCCGCTTGACCGGTTCGCAGCGCTTTCTGCCGAGGACGAACAGTTCCTGCTGACCTTCCTGGCTGCCCGAGGCAATCTGAAAGAAGTCCAGGACCGCCTGGACCTGTCCTACCCGACCGTGCGCGGCCGTCTGGACAAGGTGCTCGCTTCCCTCGGGCTGGCAGCCGCGGAGAAGCCCGTGCGCAAGCCGGACGTCATGGACCTGCTTGACAAGCTGGAAGCGGGCGACCTGAGTGTGGACGCCATCCTCAAGACGATCAAAGGAGAAGCTGATGAACCGGGCGCAGGAACGACTGAGTGAACTGAAGGACAAGGGCCTCATCACGCAGGGGCAATACGACGAGCTGATGGCTGCACTGGAAAGCGTTGAACCGGAGCTGCCATCGGCGCCCACAATGCCGGAAGAACCGACAGTACCTCAACCGCCGTCACAGCCGACGAGTCCCGGGGTGATGGCAGGCATCGAGACTTCAGAGCCGGCGACATCATCGCAGTCTGCTGCGGCGAACGTGCACGGCCGACTCATGGTGCGCCTCATTTCGGAGGATCTTCGCGTTCGCGGTGTCCCGGGGTTGCCAGGTGTTCGCGTGGTGAGCGGTCAATCCTCCGTACGCACACGCCAGAACGGAGACATGACCGAGATAGAGTCGGCGCTGAACGGGGGTGAGTTCCATGGGTTCTCCTTCCACTTTGGTTCGGACGACGGAGAAACGGTCGAGCTCGAGGTCCCTGTGGACATGCCATGCGAGCTCAAGACCGTCTCGGGTGACATTTCTCTCGAGGACCTTCAGGGCGCACTGAACGTCCGTAGTGTCTCCGGGGACATCGATGGCCGCTCTCTGACCCATGTCGAGTCCGCGACGTCCACGTCGGGAGACCTGGACCTGGAACAGTGCCTCATCGACGGCGACGTCGTGACCAAATCTGGCGATGTCGACATCGACAGCTGCACCGTCCACGGCATGCTGAAGTCGTACTCCGGCGATGCCTCGGCGCTCGACACCGTCCTCAACGACGCCGATGTCCTCAGTTTCAGCGGAGACGTGCACCTGGAAGGCGTGACCATCCAGGGTAGCGCCCGCCTGAAGACGACGAGCGGCGACATTCGCGTCGAACTCGACCAGCATGACGTGATGGTCGACGTCGACACGAGGTCCGGCGAGGGCACAGTCCGGGGGCCCGGCGTCGACGTCAAGGTCCAGCGCCAGCGCATTCCCGTGGGTCTGGCGACGGTAGAACTCTCAGCCCATACCGGCAGCGGTGACATTGACATCCAGTTGACGTAGTTCTCCTTCCGAAAACGATAGCACGAACCCCCGGTCCTCGCAGCCGGGGGTTCGCATGCTCAAGGACGACACATCAACCCCGCGGCGTGTCATTCCCGCGCGCCAATCTGTCACTCCCACGCATGCGGGAATCCAGTCCTGACATTGTTGCAGCGTGTTACAACAACTACGGCTGTCCCCTGTTACACGGTCAAGGGTGTCAGCATCATGGCCACCTCCTCTCGTTTCGCGATGA
>JAPLGJ010000216.1 GCA_026390215.1 Caldisericota bacterium | reverse complement strand
GTCAATAGTCAACCACAAATGAGCGCAAGTCATTTGACAACGAGGCCTAAGGCGGTAAAATCAGACCGCCCCGAAGCGGGCATTGGACGTTATTCTCTGTAGAGGAGGCTTTATGAAGAAGAGAGTCTTGATCATGGGAGCTGCAGGCCGAGACTTCCACAATTTCAACGTGGTCTATCGGGACAACCCGGACTACGAAGTGGTAGCATTCACGGCAACGCAGATCCCCGGCATCGACGACAAGAAGTACCCTGCCGCCTTGGCCGGCAAGCTCTATCCGTCTGGTATTCCAATCTACCCAGAGTCCGATCTCGACAAGCTCATCGCGGAGCTTCATGTCGATGAAGTAGTATTCGCGTACTCAGACCAGCCCCACGTGAGGGTCATGAACAAGGGTTCACAAGTCCTTGCCGATGGCGCCGACTTCACCCTGCTCGGTCCCAAGAGCACCCAGGTCAAGTCCAGCAAGCCGGTCATCTCCATCTGTGCCGTTCGCACCGGATCGGGCAAGAGCCAGACCAGCCGCGCCGTCGTCCGCGCTCTGCGCGCCGCCGGCAAGAAGGTCGTGTCCATCCGCCACCCGATGCCCTACGGGGACCTGGTGGCTCAGGCTTGTGAGCGCTTTGCGACCTATGCCGACCTCGACAAGTACAAATGCACGATCGAAGAACGCGAGGAGTACGAGCCGCACATTGACATGGGCGCCGTCATCTACGCCGGCGTCGACTATGAGATGATCGTTCGCGAAGCAGAGAAGGAAGCGGACGTTATCGTCTGGGACGGCGGCAACAATGACTTCTCGTTCTACGTTCCAGACCTGAAAATCACCGTTGCCGATCCTCTGCGTGCCGGCAATGAACTCACGTACTATCCCGGCGAGACCAATTTCCGGCAGGCTGATGTCGTCGTCATCAACAAGGTCGACTCGGCTACTCCCGCACAATTGACGGAGGTCCGCGAGAACATGTACAGGGTGAATCCCAGGGCCATCATGATCGAGGCCGCTTCTCCCGTTTTTGTCACAGACCCTGACATGATTCGCGGCAAGCGGGTTCTCGTGATCGAAGACGGCCCCACGCTCACGCACGGCGAGATGAACTATGGTGCCGGATACGTCGCAGCCATGAAATACGGCGCAGCCGAGATCATCGACCCTCATCCCTATGCGGTCGGCTCCATCAAGGCAACATTCGAGAAATATATCCAGAAGATGAGCATTCTGCCGGCCATGGGCTACAGCGACGAGCAGATCGAAGACCTGCGCCAGACCATCGAGGCCACTCCTTGCGACGTGGTCGTCACGGGCACGCCCATCGACCTGCTGCGCGTGCTGAAACTCACCAAACCGTCGGTCCGTGTCACGTACGAGCTCCAGGAGATCGGCACACCAACCATCGTCGACGTCCTGAAGAAATTCGGGCTCATCTGAGTCAGGGGGGGATGATGGCCACCAAGCTCAAAGGAAGAGACCTGCTTTGCCTCAAGGACTTCTCGAAAGAGGAGATCCTCGAGATCATCTCGTTTGGCGACAAGCTGAAAATGGATTCCATGGTAGGAAAGCAGGAGCACTACCTGGAAGGCAAGTCTGTTGCCATGATCTTCCAGAAAGCCTCGACCCGTACCAGGGTGTCGTTCGAGGTCGCAGCCTTCGAACTCGGCGCCCACGCATTGTACCTCAACGCGAACGACATGCAGCTGCACCGGGGTGAGACCATTGCGGACACCGCACATGTCCTCTCGCGCTACGTCGCCGGTATCGTCGCGCGCGTGTTCGCGCACCAGGACCTTGTCGACCTTGCCGCCAACAGCGATTCCCCAATCATCAACGCCCTGTCCGACTTGAGCCATCCCTGCCAGATCCTTGGGGACCTCATGACCATCCGCGAGAAGAAGGGCTCGCTCAAGGGCCTCAGGCTCGCCTATGTCGGCGACGGCAACAATGTCGCCAACTCCCTGTTGCTCGGATGCGCACGCGTCGGCATGAGCATCGCCATCGCATCACCCAAGGGGTTCGAACCCAGGGAGGAGATCGTCCGGACCGCAACCGAGATCGCCAAGCAGAGCGGCAGTACCATTCTCGTGACCAACGATCCCATCGTTTCGGTTCAGGACGTCGACGTCGTGTATACTGACGTCTGGGCTTCCATGGGTCAGGAGGCCGAGCATGAGGAACGCGTGAAGGTCATGCGTCCCTTCTCCCTTACGGCCGACCTCATGGAACACGCCAAGAAAGATGCCGTCGTCCTGCATTGTCTGCCGGCTCACCGCGGTGAGGAGATCACCGACGAAGTCATCGACGGCCCTCAGAGCGTCGTGTTCGACCAGGCCGAGAACAGGCTCCACATCCAGAAGGCAGTCCTGGCTCTTCTCCTCGGCTAGCAGCAGTCCGGAATCACACACTA
>JAPLGJ010000215.1 GCA_026390215.1 Caldisericota bacterium | reverse complement strand
TTCTGTGACAGGCGCCTTGCCGTTCTGGTTGTTGAACTCCCTGAGGACGGCGACACGGTCCTCGCCCAGGCTCTCAAACGCCCCGGCCTTGATGAGGCATTCGACGGACTTGCGGTTGACTTTGCTGCCGCCAGAACGCCGCTGGAAGTCCTTGAACGTCGAAAAGGTGCGGTTGGACCGCTCCTCCATGATCTCGTCGATCGCCTTTGAACCCAAATTCTTGATGGCAAGCAGGCCAAACCGGATGCCCTGAGAACCGTCGGCCTGCGTCTCCACCGCGAACAGCTTGTCGGACCTGTTGATATCCGGTGGAAGGATGGGGATCCTCTTGCTGCGGCACTCCGCGACCAGTTCCTTGAGACGGTCTTCGGTATCGATGCCCGAGTTCATGAGGGCCGTCAGGTACTGAATGAGATAGTGAACTTTGAGCCACGCCGTGCGGTAGACCATGATGGCGTAGGCAACCCCGTGGGACTTGTTGAACCCGTAGCCGGCGAAAAAGTCGATGAGGGCGAACACGTCCTCGGCGGTTTTCTTCGGGACGCCTTTCTCGACAGACTTCTCGACGAAGACGGCCCGTTGCTTGGCCAGAATGTCCGCCTTCTTCTTGGAGACGCCCTTGCGCAGGATGTCCGCCTCCTGCAGCGTGAACCCAGCCATGCGGTTGGCAATCTGCATGATCTGTTCCTGATACACGATGATGCCGTAGGTTGGCTTGAGGACGCCCTCAATGCTGGGATGGTAGAAGTTGACCTTCTCCTTGCCATTCTTGCGGTCGATATACTTCTGGATGCCGCCGGCCTTGATGGTGCCAGGACGGTAGAGCGAGATAATGGCCGTCAGGTCTTCGATGGAGGTAGGTCGGACGCCGGACGCGACACCCTTCATGCCGCCGGATTCCATCTGGAACACGCCGACTGTGTCACCGCTGCTGATAAGGTTGTAGACGGCCGGTTCCTCCATGTCGACGTGGCTGATGTCCACCATCACTCCAAGCTGCTCCTTAACCATCTTGACGGTGTTCTGGATGACACCCAGATAGGAGAGTCCCAAGAAGTCCATCTTGAGGAGACCAAAGGTCTCGACCAAGTTGTGGTCCCACTGCGTAATGACATTGCCGTCCTTGTCGCGCTGCAGGGGCAGGTAGTTCGTGAGCTCGGTGTCAGCAATGACGACGCCTGCAGCATGGGTGCTGAAATTGCGGTTCACGCCCTCCAGCTTCATGGCCGTATCGAACAGCTCCTTGACGGTGGTTCCACTCAGCTTCGTGCCGTCATCATACATCTTCTTCAGCTGCTCGACCGTTGTGAGAGCGTCCTCCAGCCCCGTACCGAACGGGATGAGCTTGGAGATTAGGTCTGTTTCCTTGGGCAGCATGCCCAGAGCCCGCCCCACGTCACGGACGGCCTGCTTGGCCTCCATCCTGCCGAAGGTCGCCACCTGAGCGACTGAGGATTCGCCGTATCGCTCGCGCACATACTGGATGACCTCACCCCGGCGCGCATCCTCGAAATCCATGTCGATATCCGGCATCGAGATTCGGGCGGCGTTGAGAAAGCGCTCGAACAGCAGGTTATACCGTAGTGGATCAACTTCCGTGATGCCGGTCGCGTAGGCGACGATGGCGCCGGCAGCAGATCCACGACCAGGTCCGACGGCAATTCCCTTTCGGCGAGCAAACCGGGTGAAGTCCTGGACAATGAGGAAGTAGTCAACAAACCCACACTTCTCGATCGTGTCCAACTCCATGCGCGCCCGGGCCTCAGCGTCTTCCATCTGTTCTGGAGGGTAGAGGCGCTGGATGCCGTCCATGGTTATTTTCTCCAGTAGTTGGCGGTTGACGTCGGCATCCCATGGCGTCGTCTGCCCTACTTCGATGTACCGGGGCAGGTGATAGATACCAAGGGGCATTTCGACGTTGCACATGTCGGCAACGAGCTGAGTATTCTGGATAGCCTCCTCGTCTTCGGGCAGGCGCTCGCGCATCTCATCCTCGGTCATGACATGGTAGTATGGCCCGTTGAAGCTCATGCGGTCCGCGTCGGTCATTTTCTGCAGTGTCTGGACACAGAGCAGGACCTCGTGCGCGGCGTAATCCTCCTTGCGCAGGTAGTGGCTGTCACAGGTAGCCACGGTCTTTGCACTGATGCGCTTCGCAACGCTGCGCAAGATGGGGAGGGCGCGCAGTTCCTCCTCGATACCGTGGTTCTGGAGCTCGATGAAGTAGTCCTCCTGGCCGAAGATGTCCTGGTACTTCCTGGCAATTCCCAGTGCCTTTTCTTCGTTCCCCTTGGCGGCCGTCTCGGCGACCTCTCCCTTGAGGCAGGCAGACAAGGCAATGATCCCCTCGTGGTACTTCTCCAGTGTTTCATAATCGACACGCGGCTTGTAGTAGAAGCCCTCGAGGTACCCGATGGAGACGATGTGGCTCAGGTTCTGATAGCCCTTGAAATCCTTCGCCAGGAGGATCAGGTGATTGGGAAATCCCGCTTCCTTGTCCTTGTTGAGGCGACCGTTCGGGGCCACATAGACCTCGCTGCCGATGACCGGTTTGAGTCCTGCATCTTTCATCTTAAGGTAGAAGTCCAGCACGCCATACATGTTGCCATGGTCCGTGATGGCGCACGCGGTCTGCCCCATCTCCTTGAGACGGGCAACGAGCGGAGCGATCTTGTTCATGCCGTCCAGCAGTGAGTACTCGGTGTGGAGATGCAGGTGGACGAAGCTCATGCTGGGTTCCTCACTGCGTCGGGAGGCGCCCCTCCGAATACATCCCTCGGATACAAGAACATCCTCGGGGGAAGGCTCCCCTCGGATTGAGGTAAAGTCCTCGGGGGGATTGAGGAAACATCTTTGGGGGGAAAGCGGGCAGCAATCTGTTTCTGGTCGACTGAAACCACCTCGACCACAGCGTCATAGACAAAATCAAAGAACGACTGCGAGCGAGCGTTGAGGATGATCTTCACTGGGACACTGGCCAGCGCGCCCGTCGTGCCGACGGTCACCGTCGCCGTCGCCGTCACGGCCTCTCCGTCGAACGTGAACCGGCCGCTCATGCTCCAGACGTCACATGCTTGCCCCAGCAGCTGTACCGGCACCTGCTTCTCAATGGTGAAGAGACGCGGCGAGAACGTCGCCGGCAATCCGAGAAGGCCCTCGCAGCTTTCCTGCAGGACGTGCGCAGCTGCGGCCGCAGTCTCACCCTTGGCAACGTACGCCCCGTTCTCGAACACATATCCCGTTCCACCGCGGACCATGAGTGACGCTGTCGGG
>JAPLGJ010000095.1 GCA_026390215.1 Caldisericota bacterium | reverse complement strand
TGCATATCGTCCTCATCACCCTCATCCCGGGCGTTGAGGTCCGCGGCGCGCTGCCCTATGCCATTGGCGTGCTCAAGATGCCCGTGTGGGAGGCCTTGCTTGTCGCAACGCTTGCCAACCTGTGCATCGCTCCGCTATTCTACCTCCTGGAGAGACCCGCACTCGCCATTGTATCGAAGTGGACATGGTTTCAGCGCTACCGCGCCCGTCTCGCCGTACGCAGCGGGTCCTCTCTGGCCAAATATGGACTCTTCGTCGGTCTCGCGCTGTTTGTGGCCATCCCACTGCCAGGGACCGGTGCCTACACGGGGTGCCTGATTGCTGAGTTCACGAGGATGAAGAAGAGCCACGCACTCATGTCCATCTCACTGGGTGTCCTGGGGGCATGCACGATCGTCTTTCTCGTATCGGTCGGCGTCATCAAGGGCGTCCTTGCGAAGTGGCTCTGAGCATCGAATTGTTCCACGTGAAACAGTAGCTGGAGGACTGCATGGGTAGTGATCGAGAGTTCGGTCCGACGCAACTGCTTCCTGCCGTACGGCAATCGATGGCTACCTTCGCTGCAGCGCTTCCTGTCGCGGCGCAGCCGGCGATTTGCTCCGACGCACTCTGTGAGGGGCTGGCATCGTTTCTCTCCTTGCTTGCCAAGGCCAATGAGATCATGAACCTGACGTCTGACGCCGGTCCTGAGCACCTGCTGGCGACGCATATCCGCGACTCGCTGGCACCCTTGCTCGTGGGTCTCGAGTCCCCGCGCTCACTTCTCGATATTGGGACGGGTGGAGGTTTCCCCGCTGTCCCCCTTGCGCTGGCGTGGCCAGCCACGGCGGTGACGATGACGGAATCGATTGGCAAGAAGGCTCTCTTTCTGGAGAGTCTCGTGGGGGGGGTGCCCCTTCCCCGGGGACGGGTTGTCCATGGACGGGTCGAAGATCATGCGAGCGTCCTGCCCGAACGAGGCTTCGATATGATCACCGCCAGGGGCGTCGCCCACATCGCGACAGTCCTTCAGTACGCTCTTCCTCTCCTCGCGAGCAACGGCAGGCTGGTATTGTGGAAAGGAGAACGCGACCTCGCGGAACTCCGGGATCCACTGTTCGTGGCTACGCTGCATCGCGTCCACTGTACGGTCACGGTTTTGGACTATGTCCTTCCAGGTGTTGAACGCAATTCCAAGCTCGTCATACTGCAGGTGACTCCGACGCTCAGTGGCCGATTGTCCAGGAGGAATGGTTCGTGAGAATCATCGCCATTGCCAATCAGAAGGGCGGTGTGGGCAAGACGACAACCGCACTGTCGCTCGCCGCATCGCTCGCCGAGCTCAACCATCACGTCCTGCTCGTCGACTTCGACCCGCAGGCCAATGCAACCACAGGCCTCGGGCTCAACTCAGTGGAATTCGCATCCAACATCTACACGTGCCTGTTGTCCGGCGATCCGATCGAGAAGACAATCCAGCCCAGTCACGAACGCAACCTCTCGCTGGTTCCGTCGTCAATCAACCTGGCAGGAGCCGAGCTGGAACTGGCTGACATGGATCGCCGCGAGTACGTCCTTCAGCGTCGTTTGGCTCCCCTGGACGGGTCCTGGGATTACATCATCATCGACAGCCCCCCCTCGTTGGGGCTTCTGACCCTCAACACGCTGACAGCGGCGCACGAGGTCATCGTCCCCATCCAGAGTGAGTACTATGCCCTGGAAGGCTTGACGAACCTGCTGCGGACGATCAGCCTGGTCAAGCAGCGTCTGAACCCAGGGCTTGCTCTGCTGGGCATCCTGGTAACCATGTTCGACAAACGGACCATCCTGTCTGCACAGGTCAAGGATGAGCTCGTCAAGCACTTCGGAGAGATCGTCTTCACCGCCGTCATCCCCAGGAGCATACGTATGAGCGAGGCGCCCAGCTATGGCAAGACCATCCTGGAATACGACACGCTTTCCACCGGTGCCGAGGCGTACCGGCAGCTCGCCAAGGAGGTAGAATCCCGTGAACAACAGTAAGCGTCTTGGACGAGGGCTCGACGCCCTTTTCGCCGGCGAACCGATGCAGGCCACCTTGTCGGGAGACAGGCAAGTTCACATGCTGCGCCCTGACCAAATCATCCCATCACTGCTGCAGCCACGCCGCCGCTTCGACGAGGCAGCGCTCGCAACACTGAGAGAGAGTATCCGCAAACACGGCATCCTTGAGCCCATCATCGTACGCCCACGGGACGACCGGTTCGAGATCGTCGCCGGAGAACGCCGCTTCCAGGCTGCCCTTCAGGTGGGCCTAGAACAAGTTCCGGTAACGGTCCGCGACCTCGACGATCGCACGACCATGGAGGTCGCTCTCTCAGAGAACCTGGAACGCGAGGACCTGTCGCCTATCGAGGTCGCCGTCTCCTTCAGCGAGTACCTCACCAAGTTCGGGACGACCCAGGACGAGCTTGCGCAGCGCCTCGGCAAGGACCGAAGCACGGTTGCCAACCTCATCCGCCTGCTGGACCTTCCTGAGGCCGCGCGTGCCGCCCTGGACAACAGGACCATCACTGCCGGGCATGCCCGTGCACTCCTGCCGCTCAAGGACCAGGGACAGCTCGGGGCAGTGTTGACAGACGTGGTCCGCAGGCAGCTGTCGGTCCGTCAGACCGAGGCGCTTGTGCAGCGCCTGCTGACAAAGAAACCCCGCGCAGGCGCTGTCCCTGACGAGGCGCTGCGCAACATCCAGGAGACTATGCAAAAACTGCTGGCCACACGCGTCAACATACGGGGACGGGTCAGCAAGGGCATCATCGAGATCAGCTACTTCAATCAGGAGGATCTCTTGCGCATCCTTGGCATCCTCAACTCTCAGGAAGATACCAGTAATGGGAACGGCCACGCAAACTAACCCCCTCGATCGCTGTCTGCGACAGAGCCCCGGCATGACGTCGGGGCTCTGTCGTTTCGTCAGCAATCGGCCCATGTCAGATCCTCGAATCTGGGCTCTCTTCAGCTTCGCGAAAGTACGGCATGCCTCCCGAGCGACTGCCTTCTCCTCCATCGTGCTGCATCTCCGTGAAATCGAACCCGTCAGCCTTCAACTCCCCGATGAACTGGTCAATTTCCCAGCCCACCGTCGCCGCCGGCACGTTCGGAAAGTTGAACATG
>JAPLGJ010000250.1 GCA_026390215.1 Caldisericota bacterium | reverse complement strand
CTGTATCTCATCTTCAGCGCACTGCTTTCTGCGCTCATCTTTTCGGGATTGCTGTCGGTCGCCAACCTTCGCCGTCTCGACGTCTCGCTCGACGCGGCGGACGAGGTCTATGCCGGCCGTCCGGCGCTAGTCAGCGTAAGGGTTCGCAATACCGGGTCATTTCCACTGTTCTTCGCGCGCATCGGCGTTCGTCAGGAGGGAGAAGTTGCTTGGCTGGACGTCCCTTTCGTGGACGCTCGTTCTGCTCTGGAACTTCCCCTCACCCTTGCCCTGCCCACGCGAGGACGTGTGACAGGACTATGGGCGGACATCGCGTCCACGTTCCCCTTCGGTATCGTCGAGATGCGCAGGGACGTGATTGTTGGCGGGGAACTGATTGTTTACCCACACATCCGCCCCGTCCTCTTGCAGCAGCAGGATGAAGAGGGCGAACACCGCCTCGAGAGAGCGAGGGCCGGTGGCGACGGAGATTTCTTCTCTCTGCGCAAGTACCACGAGGGCGACGATTCCCGTCACATCGACTGGAAGGTGTCGGCACGGAGGGGCGACCCCTACGTTGTGGAACAGGAAGCCAGATACCAGCAGGAGACTGTCTTCTACCTCGACACTGCAAGGGGCGCGTGGCCTGACAGCCAGGCCTTTGAACTTGGCATCTCCAAGATAGCGAGTGGTCTGACGTCGGTCTTCGAGTCGGGAGAGGCCGTCGGGCTTGCTCTTCCCGGATCGTTTCTGGTCGGACGTGAGCGCAGGGTATGGCAGGAGGCAATGGAGCTGCTGGCCCTGGCGGAACTCACGGAGGACCCGCCCCATGCCGGGCCTCTTCACAGCTTCACGCACGAAGCCATCACCTTCGTAGGTGGTGCTCCATGAGGCGCTCACTGGACATCCGGCGCATGCTGGCATTCCTGCTCGGTCTCACGGCGTGCGGGTTTCTATCCATCGTCGAATCCTGGTATGCTCTGTATGGCATCGCTTTCCTCGTGGCCCTGGTCCTGACAGGGCACGTTCATGGACGCTGGGGGCGGCGCTCTCTCGAAGCAGTTCCCCTCGTCTGGTTTCTCATCCTCGTGGTCGTGGGGACCCAGCTGTTCGCTCTCCTTGCGCAGGCGATGCTGACTGCAATGGCGTGCCGATTCGTTCTGACAGAGAATACCCGCGACTATCAAGGACTGGTACTCATCGGCGTTTTTGTTACAGTCCTGTCTGCTGCCGGGTCTATTTCGGCGGCGTTCGGGCTTCTACTGCTTGCAGAGTTCATGATTGCGACCATCCTGCTGATCATGGCCCAGTTCGAAGGCAGGGTCCCGCACATCGGCTGGGGATTCTATGGTGCCATCGTCGTGTCTGCACTCGTGTCGTTTGTGTTTGCGTTTGGCGTGTTCTTTGCCCTTCCGCGGTGGACACTGGGCTACATCAAGGGCAGCCCTGCACTGGCGGCCCAGACGACAGGCTTCTCCAAGGACGTCACGATCACCCCTGGGGAAGTTCAGCAGGACAACACCGTCGTCATGCGCGTCGAGCCCCGGAAAGGCGGATCGCGGTTGCCTCTGCCAGCCTACATCTCGGGCATGCGCTATACGACCTTCAGTGGCAGACAGTGGCTGGTCGCCTCTGGTCGCCCCGAATCCCTGTACGCGTCCTCCGGGATCGATTCGTTCGTCGTGAGCGAACAGCAGCCTGATACGCTGACAACCGTGTACCTCGAGCCGACCGGGACGGACGTTGTCTTCGGACTGGAACATATCACAGGCGTGCGAGGGCAGTTTCAGTACCTGCGCCGCGATGCGGAGGGGAGCCTGTTCACTGATGCGCCCTACTACAAGACCATCCGGTATGACATCTCGTCGCTTGATCGGGATACGGTTCCTGTCGACAGTGCCATGGCTCGTCGGCAAGTATTGCTGGACAGGTATCTTCAGGTCCCTGAGCTTTCGCAGGCATTCAAGGACGTTGCTGCACGTGTCGTGCAGGGTCTGACAGTCAGAGACAAGGCGTGGGCGACTCGCGAATACCTCCTGGGCAACTATGACTACTCACTGAATCCGACAGCAACGTCCGTCGAAGACTTTGTCGTCAACGGGCGTACGGGTTACTGCGAACACTTCGCGACGTCCATGGTGTTGCTGCTGCGTGCCGAGGGCGTTCATGCCCGCCTGGTGTCCGGTTTCGTGGCCACGGAGTGGAACAATGCCTCGGGATATCTCATTGTTCGGGCCAAGGACGCACACACGTGGGTTGAAGTCCTGGACGGAAACCTCTGGGTCCGCTACGATCCGACGCCCAGCTCCTTCCAGCAGGTGTCACTGATAATGAATATCCTCGACAACGTTCGTATGGCTTGGTATCGGAACGTCGTCACGTACGACCTGGCCAGACAGGTGCAGACGGCCAACAGTCTCGGCCATTTCCTCACTGGCAGTGGCCGTGCCGTAGCCGGTGCGTTCGAGTCCTTCCGGACGACCGTGTCACGTTTGGCGCGCGACTGGCGCGTCATCGCGGGCCTATGTGCGGCTGCCGCCCTGGCAGTCCTGTTCGTGCGCCGGCGGTCGGAGGACAGGTGTGGCCGGCTCGCTTCAGCGCTGGAGGACCTCGTCGGAGAACGACGGCGTCGCGGCGAGACGCTTCTGGAGCTGGTGCGTCGTGCGGCGCCGTCTCCCGGCGTCGAAGACCTTGTCTGGCACGTCTATGACGCTCTCTTCGCCGGGGAGCGGTCGGTGGAGGAGGAAAAAGCTGTCCTGCGGCTCATCCGCGATGCGCGGCGTGCCCGGGCGGTCTCTGGTCCCCAATTGTGAATTCCCTTGGTGCCAGGCACCAATGGCACTCACAATTGCAGGGGTAGTCCAATCGAGCCTTCTGCCGCCTCCATGATCATCTCTGTCATCGTCGGATGTGGGTGAATCGCCTCAAGCAGCTTCTCCGCCGTCATCCCGAACTGTACTGCCAGGACTGATTCCATGACGAGGTCGGTGGCTTCGGCGCAGTAGAGCGCGATCCCCAGGATCTCGTGGGTTTCGGCGTGTGCCAGGACCTTGGCAAACCCGACGCTTTCCTCCATCGTCCGCGCTTTGCCGCTGGCGCTCACGGGGAATATCCCAACCTTGCAGGGGACTCCTTCTGCCTTGAGCTCGTATTCCCTCTTGCCCACGACGCTGATCTCCGGGTCGGTGAACACGACCGAAGGGACGGCCATGTAGACCATGTGAGCGTCGTGTCCCGCGATGTTCTCAGCCGCGATCACTCCTTCTTTCTCGGCGACATGTGCCAGCATGTAGGTCCCTTTCACGTCACCGACAGCGTACACGCCGGGGACACTGGTTCGCATGTGATCGTCGACGACGATGCCCTTCTTCGAGAGTGTTACGCCCAGCGGCTCGAGTTCGGGGCCGACGTTCGAACGGCGTCCGATGGACAGCAGGACGTGGTCTCCGTGGACTTCCTGCGTGGTACCATTCACATCAACGGTCAGGAGATAACCACCTTCCACTAGGGTGACCGACTGGGTCTTCGCCCCGGTGATGATCGTGATACCTCGCTTCTTGAGAGTTGCAGTGAGGGCCTGTGCCACGTCCTCGTCCTCGGCAGGCAGGATATGGGGCATCAGCTCGACGATCGTGACCTTGGTCCCGACGGCGCTGAAGAATGTCGCCATCTCGACGCCGATGACGCCACCACCAATGATTACCAGCTCCTTCGGCTGCTCCCTGTTACGGAAGACGTCGTCACTGGTCCAGATGCCCGGATCGGTGAAGGGAGGAAACTTGATGGGTGAGCTGCCCGTCGCGATGATGACGTTTCTCGCTTCGACGACCTCACCGCTCACGGCGATGCAGACGTGTGTCGCATCGTGC
>JAPLGJ010000140.1 GCA_026390215.1 Caldisericota bacterium | reverse complement strand
AGCTCGACCTCCGGAGTCACGGGAACAAAGGAGACGGTCGTGCCCGATAGGAGCTCCAGGACGTTACTGCCCCCGAGAGGCCTGACCAGACACCGGTCATCCTCGAACGTGATGTCTTCGAAATCAGCGAGATGCCGCGCTGCAAGCTGAAGATTGAACAGACAGTGATCGAGTCTCCTGCCGAGTCCGGCCAGCACGAGCACGCTGCCGTGTCGTTCCATCGTCACCAGCAGGTCAAACGCAGCTTCGAGGTCGGAGACATCCTTGTGCGCCGGCAAGGTGACCACCCGCGTCCGCTCCCTGTCCAGCCCCGCCAGGAGCTCGGGAACCACGGAGTCGCCGTCGCCGACAAACAGGTCGGGGGTCAGACCGAGTTGGGACATCACGGCCAGGCCGCGATCGACGGCGACCAGGAACGCGTCCGCAACCTCGACGGTGCGCAGGTATGAGAATGAGCCAGGGTCTCCACCGGCGAAGACGATCGTGGGCGATGCAGACATGGCTGCCCTCCTCAGGAACCCTTGAGGAGCCGTACGAATGCACGAGCGTCCGAGGTCCGGAAGAATGACGTCCCTGCCACAAGTTCGTCTGCGCCCGCGTCGCGAAGAGCTGCTGCGTTCGAGGCGTCTATTCCCCCGTCAACGGCGATGCGAAGTGGTGTTCCAGACCGGTCCGCGGCGGAACGGAGTGCCCGCACCTTCGCCAGTGTCCCTGTGAGAAACGACTGACCCCCAAAACCGGGTTCCACCGACATCAGGAGCACCGTGTCGACACTGTCCAGGAGAGGAACGACGGACTCCACCTGCGTCGCTGGGTTGACGGCGACACCCCTGCGAATGCCGGACCCCTGCAGGAGCTGGAGTGCCCGGAATGGAAACCGCGTCGCCTCCACATGAAAGAGCAGCTCGTTCACGCCCGTCGCGACGAACGCGTCGAAGGCTTCCTCGGGGTGCTTGATCATCAGGTGGGCGCAGCACGGCAAGCCTGATGCCCTGACAATGTCGGCAGCGATCGACGAGCCGAACGAGATGTTCGGGACAAACCGGCCGTCCATGATATCCAGGTGGATGCTGTCGGCTCCCGACAGCCGAATCCGCTCAAGGGAACGACCAAGCTCCGTGAAGTCCGTGCTCAGGACAGAGACGGACACGTTGACGCGCGGCTCTTCGATCATGGGACTTTCGACACGGTCAGCTCGATCCAGGCGCCTTTCTCGATGGCGTCGCCGGCCGCTGGCTCCTGCATCAGCACCAGCTGTGCCGGTTGAGTCAGCTGAGGGGATACGATGACCTTGCTCACCGAGAACCCGAGAGCCTTGAGACGTTTCTTCGACTCCGTCAGCGACAACCCGACCAGGTCAGGCATGGTGGCCATCGTCCCTCTGCTGACCGTCAGCGTCACGACAGACCCCCTGTTGACGTCGGCATTGGATCCGGGCACCTGGGCCAGGACAGTCCCCACTGGACTCGCGTCGACCTGTTCGACGAGGTCGCCCAGGACCAGCCGGTTCGCGACAATGAAGGCCTGTGCCACCTCGAATGTCCCACCGACGAAGTTTGGGAGTGTCAGGGAAACGGGTCCCGAACTGGTCACCACGGTGATGACACGTCCCTTCAGTACCATAGTCTGAGGTTCAGGGTCCTGTCTGAGGACAAAGTCCACGGGCATCGTGTCCGAATTCTCTGACGACTTCACTTCGACCTGCACTCCCGCTGCCGCAGCTTTCGCCTCGGCTTCACGGAGGCTCACGCCCACGAAGACCGGTGCCTGGATCATGCCCTGAACAGCAGTACCGGACGAACAGCCGGCGCCTGCAGCCAAGGCAGCGACGAGTACCACCAGTATCAGACAGCCATAAGGGTTTCGTAT
>JAPLGJ010000175.1 GCA_026390215.1 Caldisericota bacterium | reverse complement strand
TTCGGTGGGCTAGAAGGAGCTCGAAAGAAGAAGATCGTTATGTCATGGGCTTATGATGAGAGGGCAAAGTCTGCGGGGGTACCTCAGACAATGATTGCTGCGGGTTGCACCCTTGGGTTGAATATTACTCTTGCCTATCCTGACGAGCCGGGGCTTTACGATCTTGATAGCGAATACGTTGAATTCGCAAAGAAGGCAGCAGCAGAAAGTGGCGGTTCTCTCGCGATTGAGAATGACATCTGGAAAGCATCAAGAGACGCCGATGTTATCTACGCCAAATCCTGGGCCAGGAATCCCGAGAAGCACGCCGAAGTGGGCAAGAAATACAAGGATGATTGGCGCATTTCGCATGAGCATTTTAAGGTCGCCAGCAAGAATTCTGTGTACATGCATTGCCTTCCTGCCCGCAGAGGCTTTGAAGTTACTGACCTCCTTATTGATGACCCAAAGATCTCTATTGTTAATGATGAGGCAGAGAACAGGCTTCATGTTCAAAAAGCAATCATGTCGTTGACAATGAGATAGTTCTGTAGAAGATCTGAGAGATTCAAAGAAACAGGAGTTCACTATGGGGACAAGACAAATCAGGATTTTTGCATTTGGTGGCAATGAAGTTGCCCCCGTCGGCCTAATTGATGAACATGGAAAGGCTATTATCCCCGATATTGCCATGCAATGGAAAAGAACAAAAGAAACCTGCGAGTCCATATCAAACATCGTAGATTCTTTCCCTGAAGATGATTATATCCTTACCCACGGTAATGGCCCGCAGGTAGGCAATGTTCTGCTTCGCTCAGAGTATTCGAGGCCCATACTTCCTCCTCTTCCCCTTGACGTATGCGGGGCAGATACTCAGGGCTCGATGGGGTATATGCTGGCACAGATTCTTGCAAACCAGCTGAAGACAAAAGGCATCAACAAAAGGGTCGTGAGCATCGTAACGCAGGTTGTCGTCGGCAAAGATGACCCTGGCTTCCAGAACCCTACGAAATTCATCGGCCCATCTTACACAAAAGGGCAAGCAATGGAGAGAGCCCAGATAGATGGGTGGATCGTTAAGCTATACAAGAAAGACGAAATCGGCAACGAAATCTGGAGAAAGGTTGTCCCGTCACCTGTGCCCCTTGACATAGTTGAGATTGATCTCGTTGAGGCAGCACTTGAAAAGGGCATGATACCGATAACGGTTGGTGGCGGCGGTATCCCTGTTGTTCTGGAAGAGCCCGACGAGAGTGGTGTTTACCATAGCAACTATGGCTTTACTTTCGAAGATGGTAACGATTTGAAGGTTTACAGGGGCGTTGAGGCGGTGATAGACAAGGATCTTGCTTCTGCCTTGCTTGGTACGATGCTCATAGAGAGAGCAAAGGAAAAGGGAGAAGATGTTGATGTCACGCTAACCATATTCACAGGAGAAGATGGAGCCAAGCTTCACTATCAGAAGCCTGATCAGGTCAACCTGAGACATTTGACTCTTGAAGAGGCAAAGAAATACTATTCTGAAGGGCATTTCCCTCCCGGCAGTATGGGGCCCAAGATTCTTGCAATTATCAGATTCCTTGAAGGCGGCGGCAAGAAGGCCTACATTTCCTTGACTTCGAAATATCTTGAAACGCTTGAAGGAAAAGCTGGGACGACGATCGTTAGAGAATAGTGTAGTCCAGGGAGGTGGCAATGGACCTTTATGGTAAGGATCTGATTACTACGCAGGACTGGGAAAAGGAATGGCTCGATGAAGTGCTCGCCCTTGCGGTAGACATGAAGAAGCATAGGTATGAGAAGCCTTACACTGAGATCCTCAAGTACAAGACCTTCTTCATGTTCTTCTATAACCCTTCTGTAAGAACAAGGCAGTCTTTTGAAGCGGCGGCCACAGAACTTGGCGGGCATGCTCAATTCCTCGAGCCAAAAGCGATGAGATTGAAGTCCAAGGAAACTGCAGGCGAAACAATAGAGGACGCAGCAAGCGTAATGTCAAGATACGCGGTTGGTCTCGGAATAAGAATTCTCGAAGATGCGATTCAGCAGTACGGTGATGGCGAAACACTGCTCAGAGAGTATGCAAAATATGCATCGATCCCCATTGTTTCAATGGCTCATGACAAGTATCACCCCTGCCAGGGGCTTGCGGACCTTATGGGGCTGCAGGAACATGTGGGAGACCTGAAGGGTGCAAACATGACCATGATGTGGGGGTATTCCTCAATGGTGCGTTCCTGGTGTTCCGTTCAGGAGGATATCCTCCTTCTTCCAAGATATGGAATGAACTTCACTCTTGCATATCCTGAAGGTTTTGACCTTGATCCGGAAGTCATTGAGACAGCGAAAAGGAATGCTGAGAAAGCTGGAGCGAAGTTCGAAATAACCCATGACAGGTTTGAAGCAGTCAGGGGTGCTGATGTTGTCTATGCAAGGAACTGGATGAGTCCAAAGAGATATACTATGGGCAAAGAAGAAGACCAAAGAGCCGCCCTTCAATACAGGGACTGGAGGTTCACCTCCGGGCTTGACAACCTGACGAACAAGGCCTATTTCATTCACCCAATGCCCGTTGACAGAGGGAATGAAGTGGACGACGAGGTAGCAAGTAGCCCTCGTTCAATCATGTACGATATTGCAGAGAACAGGCTTCATGCCCAAAAGGCAATAATGGCCCTCACCATGGCACGTGGATGGAAGTAGTCTGCCCTGGCTCCAAGATGTGTTGGGCACCATGGCATGGGTGTTTGCACCACAACTCTTTGCCGGGCCTTGAAGAGCGGTTTCTTACCAACCGTGTCCCGAGAAAGACTCAGGCAGCAAGGAAGAACCCGCAAAGCGGAAGGTAAAGGACACAGAAGTACGATCCCGGATTGAATATCCATCGATGATAGGCCAGCCACAGCGGCAACGAATGACATGGGCGGGTGAGGCAGAAACCTCTCCCGCCTTTCTGTTAAGGAGGAACGATGTCTTCAGTTCTTCGGCTGAAATGCATGAAATGCGGAACCGAGTATGACCCTTCAGACACTCGCTACGTCTGTCTCAAGTGCGGCAACGATGGGATTCTCGAAGTCCTGTACGACTATGATCGGGTCCGAACGGTCCTCACCAGGGAACAGCTGGAGGATGACCGTGACCTCTCGATGTGGCGATATCTCGCGCTCTTGCCCGTCGAAAAGCGTCCGCCATCGCTGACACTCCAGATTGGATGGACGCCGCTGTATGGGAGCCAACGTGTCGGTCCTCAACTCGGACTGGACCATGTGTGGTTCAAAGACGATGGGCACAATCCAACTGCTTCACTGAAAGACAGGGCTTCCGCCATCGCCATCGCCAAGGCGGCCGAACTCGGCGAACGCGTTATCACAGCGGCAACGACAGGCAATGCAGGTTCCAGCCTGGCAGGGCTTGCAGCGAATGCAGGATTCACTGCATACATCTTTGCCCCCGCATCCGCGCCTGCGGGAAAGATAGCACAGCTGCGAGTCTTCGGCAGCCATCTGTTTCTCGTCGACGGCAACTACGACCAGGCATTCGACCTGTGTATGGACGCGACGGAGCGATTTGGCTGGTACAACAGAAATACGGCCTTCAACCCGTTCATGGTTGAGGGTAAGAAGACCGTCGCCCTCGAGGTCGCCGAACAGCTGTGCTTCGAAGCACCGGACAAGGTGATCGTCCCGGCTGGGGATGGCTGTATCGTCTCCGGTGTCGCAAAGGGATTCCGCGACCTGTTGACCCTCGGACTCATCGACCACACGCCCCAACTCATAGCAGTCCAGGCTGAAGGTTGTGCTCCGATCGCACGCGCGGTGATTTCCGGCGAACCGGTCGCCTACCTCGAGAACCCGGCATCGTGCGCCGACAGCATCGTCGCGGGCATTCCGCGCAACCATCTCATGGCCGTGCGCGACATCAGGTCCAGCGGCGGTTTGGCCGTCACTGTCTCAGATGACGAGATCATCGACGCCATAGGGTTCCTGGGCAGGAACGAGGGTATCTTCGCTGAACCGGCTGCGGCGGCCTCCGTGGCGGCACTGCGCAAGCTGGCTGACAGTAGCGACCTGCACCGGGGGGACCGCATCGTTGTCCTCATCACCGGGAACGGGCTGAAGGATGTTCAAAACGCACTCAGGGTGAAGGGTGTCAGCATGACGATACCGCCGCTTATCGATGCAGTAGAACGGGCGATTGCAGACGGGTTCTGATCTTCTGTGTTTTCTGTGCCTGGGACACCGCCGGGCCTGTCATGAATCACCTCGACAGATCGCTACGTTGCTTTTTGGCTGCCAGACAGTAGAATTCAACGTGGCAACATTAGCTGTTGGGAGGAGATGCCAATGCTGAGTCTGGAACTGATTCGTCAGCACCCTGACCTCGTGAAGGCCGGGATAGCAGCAAAGAACGAAGGGCCGGAGATGGTCGACGAGATCCTTGAGGTCGACCGGGAGAGGAGAGACCTGCTCCAGAAGGTGGACGAACTCAAGCACCTCCGCAACGAAGCCAGCGAGCAGATCGCCACACTCAAGCGTTCCAGCCTGGATGCTTCGGCCGCCATCGCCGAGATGAAAGACGTCGGCTCGCACATCGCAGAACTGGATGACCGGGTGAAGGTGGTCGATGCGCGCCTTCGAACCCTGCTGCTCTGCATCCCGAACCTGCCTCAAGCGTCCGTCCCTGTCGGCAAAAGCGACAAAGAGAACACAATCGTGTTGACGTGGCATGAGAAGCCAACCTTCACATTTGTTCCGAGACCCCACTGGGAGATTGGGGAATCTCTGGGCATCATCGATTTCGCTGCGGGCGCAAAGATTTCCGGATCGCGCTTCTATGTTCTCAAGGGGCTGGGGGCAAGACTCGAGAGGTCTCTCATCTCATGGATGATCGACGTACACGTCCAGCAAGAGGGCTATACGGAGATCCTGCCGCCCTATCTGGTCAATCGGGAGTCGATGACAGGGACGGGACAACTGCCGAAGTTCGCGGACGACCTTTACCACACAGACACCGACGACCTGTTCCTCGACCCGACGGCCGAGGTTCCAGTGACCAATCTGCTCAGGGATGAAATCGTCCGTGAAGAGGACCTGCCCATCAAGTACGTCGCCTACACCGCGTGTTTCCGAAAGGAGGCCGGTGCGGCAGGCAAGGACACTCGAGGCATCATCCGCGTTCACCAGTTCAACAAAGTCGAGATGGTCAAGTTCGTCAAGCCGGAAGACTCATATCATGAGCTGGATCTGCTCATCGAGAACGCCGAGGGCATTCTGAAGAAGCTGGACCTTCCATATCATCGCAGCGAGATGTGCACCGGCGACCTTGGCTTCGCGGCGGCAATGAAGTTCGACCCCGAGGTCTGGATGCCTGGCCAGGATCGATACGTCGAGATAAGCTCCTGCAGCAACTTCGAAGACTTCCAGGCGCGCAGGGCAAACATCCGGTACCGTACCAGGGATGGCAAGATCGCATTCGTCCACACCCTCAACGGCTCTGGGCTCGCGGTGGGCAGAACGATGGCTGCGATTCTCGAGAACTACCAGCAGGAGGACGGCAGCGTGAGAGTGCCGGACGCCTTGCTTCCATATATGGGAACAGACGTTATCCGCTGACGAAGACCGCACCGCACGAAATCCCCGGTTGGCGAGCCCTCTGACTCGTTTTGACAACCGGGGATTGTTCTGTAGACTTGTTTCAGAGCGTGGAGGGGTGGCCGAGCGGTTGATGGCACCGCACTTGAAATGCGGCAAGGTTAACGCCTTCGGAGGTTCAAACCCTCTCCCCTCCGCCACGGTAGTTGCCCAGAAGTGCCCTGTCGGACATATCAACGATACAAACGGGAGGCGTGCGTGGGAGTAGTCTCTAGTCTGGACCTTGTCATTGTGACCGGCCTGAGTGGTGCTGGCAAGACGAAGACCATGGGATACCTTGAAGATCTTGGGTACTACGCCATGGACAATCTCCCAATCTCTCTCATGAGCCAGTTTCTGGACCTCGCCTCGCAAACCGACGGCAGAATCAGCAAGATAGCGGTGGCCCTTGATGTGCGCAGTTCAGGTTTCAAGACACAGTTTCATTCCATGCTCCAGCGTCTCGGAGCGCGCGATGTCCATCCTCGTGTCATCTTCCTGGAAGCATCATCCCGAGTTCTGGTGAACCGCTTCTCCGAGACACGAAGGCGCCATCCACTTCCTGGAAGCACGGTCTCAGAGAGTATCAGGAACGAAAGGGAACTGCTTGCAGAGGTGCGTGAGCTGGCGAGTGTCATCATTGACACCACCGACCTTACCGTGGGAGAACTGAAGGACCGGGTGCGCGAAGCGATTATCGGATCACGGCAATCACAGTCTCTCACCGTCAATATCGTCTCCTTCGGCTACAAGAACGGTCTACCAATCGACCTGGATCTTCTGTTCGACGTGCGCTTCCTGCCCAACCCTTACTACGACGAACACCTCGCCCATCGCACCGGCTTCGACAAGGGAGTCATTCTCTACGTCCTTCGCGAGCCCTACGCCAGGCAGTTCTTTGCTCGCCTGGCCGACTTCATCGACTTCGTGCTCCCGCGCTACCAGGAAGAGGGAAAGAGCTACCTTACGGTCGGCATCGGATGCACAGGTGGCAGACACCGCTCTGTCGTCATTGCGAACATGCTTTACCACCACCTCAAGCCACGGGCGAAAGCAGTACACGTATTCCATCGGGACCTCCAGAAGTGAAGGGGCACAGACAGACACTGTTGTACTGGCTCGTTCCCGGCATTCGCGTCAAGAGATACCTCTTGCTGTTTGCCGCCGGGACAGCGCTTCTCGTGGTCGCCATCCTCGGATTGCTTCAGACGCCGGGCACGTCCTGGCTGATGAACCTCCGGCCGGCCGTTCAGCAGGTACTGCGCCGCTTCCTCCCTTCGGGAGCAGTCTCCACCGTTTTCGGCGTCCTGTGCGGCATCGCCGTGATCGTGTCCGCTTGCCTCATGGTTCTGGCGGCAGCTCTTCTATCCCGTTCTCTGCTGGCTGCAATCACCGGGTCCGTTCCGAGGGAGTCTGTCGCGCGGACGATCTATCGCTATCGCAAGGCCGAGTCCCTTCCCCGTGTCGTCGTCATCGGCGGGGGAACCGGCATCAAGCCAATCATCGAATCACTCCGAACGGAGAACGTCAAGCTCACGACAATTGTCACGATGGCAGATAGCGGGGGAAGTACCGGGCGCCTGCGTGAGACTACCGGGATGCTGCCTCCGGGCGATTTTCGGAACGCTCTCATCGCCACGGCAGGTGAGTCGACACGCAGTGCCCGCCTCCTCGCCTATCGTTTCCCGGAGCAGCTGGAAGGAATCGGCGGTCACAACGTCGGGAATCTCATGATCGCCGCTCTGAGCGACATCAAGGGGAATTTCGGCGATGCAGTCCAGGAACTCTCGGAACTCATGCAGCTGCCCGGCCGGGTTCTGCCGATGACTCTGGACAACATCTCGCTGCGCGCACACTTCACAGACGGTACGACGGTCGACGGCGAAGATCAAGTCTCCCAGCAGGGCAAGAGCATCGACACCATCGAAGTGCTGCCGCCTCATGCCAAGCCCTTCGTCCCCGCACTCGAAGCGCTGTCTCAAGCGGATTACATCATCATCGGCCCTGGTTCTCTCTTCACAAGCCTGATACCGCCGCTGTCCATCGAGGCGACCGCCGACACGATCGTACGTTCTCCAGCCACGAAGGTGCTGGTCGTGAACGCGATGACTGAGCGGGGAGAAACGGAGGGCTACACCGTAGGAATGCACCTTCACAAGGTTGAAGAAGTCCTTGGACGGTCATGTATCGACATGATCCTCCTGAGCAGCACCCCCGTCCCTGCCGAGACGCTTGGGCGCTACGCTTCCGCCGGGGTCAATCCCGTCCCCAATGACCTTCCAAGGAGTCAGCATCCGAGGGTCGTCGAGGCCGATATCTGCTCAACCGGCGATGGCCTCATTCGCCACGATCCAGGAAAGCTCCGCATCGTCCTGAGGTCGCTCCTCGGGCTCTAGAAGCGAATGGCGACGATCGAGTTCCTGAAACAGGAACTGGCAGGGCTGCCTTCAACCGACCCCCTGCTTGAACTGTCCGGAGCTCTCTATGGAGGAAGCTCCCTGGTTCTCCACCACGGGGGAGCGCTGTCGATCTCCTTTACCTCAAAAAGTCCACTTATCATGCGCTACGTGCTTTCTCTGTCCTCCCACGCACTCGCCAGTTGGCAACCCGGGCAGGCGCTCCTCTCGAGGGCTGGGCATAAGCTGAGTTTCAACGTCGACCTTACTTCCGTTCAGGTGCAGCAACTGTTCTCGGGACTGTCTCCACTGGAGCCCGCGCAACTCGAGCGCCGTCTACGCGGGAAACGCGCGGCGGCGGCATTCACCAGAGGCTTCTTCCTCATCTCGGGGTATGCCGCTGTGCAAGGGACCCATCTGGAGTTCAGCTGCTCTCTGTCTGTCGGGCGTCGGCTCGTCGAACGCTCGCTGACTTCTCTCCGTGTGACGCATGGCTCGCAGATCCGCCGCGTCTCTGAGATCACCTATCTCAAATCGCGCCAGGATATCATGTCGCTCCTCGCCGCCTGGGGAGCATCAAACTCGCTGGTGTCACTGGAAGAACTGCAGTTGGAGAGAGACATGGACAACCAGGTCAACCGATCCGTCAATGCGGAGCTGGGAAATCTGCAGCGCGAGACGATGGCTGTCGACGTCCTGCGCGCGGCCTTCGATCGGGCTGACCGTACCTGTCTCTCGCCGCGCACGATCGAGGTCGTCCGGGCACGACTGAGGTATCCCGACCTTCCGCTGTCACAGCTCACCGACAAGATACCCGGACGTGTCTCCAAGAGCACCATCCACTATCACATCGACAAGGTCCTTCGAAATGCGCGGTAGCCAGAAACAGCGACAACAACTGAGCCTTCGCCAGAAGTCCTATCTGGCCACCCGTGGTCTGGTTCTCGAGCAGCCTCTGAGCGATTTCGGGACTCTCATGGATCGGTTTGCTGCCGGCAGCATCTTTGCGGAGAAGCATGCCCGGACCGAACTATCCGGTGACACATGGAACGGCGATCTCGATAGCTTTGCAGACCCCGAAGAGTCCACTCCTGCCGAAATGATCGTCGACGAGCTCCTGGACATGAATCTCATTGACGATTCTCAGGTCGAGTGCGCACGATTTGTCGCCTCGGATCTGGACGAACATGGCTTCTTCACGAGACAGATTTCGCGGTACGCCTTCTCGATCGATTTCAGCACCACGGAGGTTCGACGGGTATTGGCCGCCGTGCGCGCCCTCGAGCCGGCCGGACTGGGCGCCACGGACGTCGCCCACGCCTTTGCCCTGCAGATGTCGAGTGTGCTCCCTGAGCTTCCGGTTTCTGCGTGTGCACGGTTCCTTCGTACGCGTCAGCGCTCTGTGTCTCCAGGCGTCATTCGCGCCTGTCTCAGAAAACTCGGGGCAGCGTATGATCCGGCCACGTTGCAGCGCATTCTGGCCGTGCTGGATCCTGAACCCGCGAAGCGCATGACGTCTGGACAACCACGTATCGTCGTGCCTGATATCGTCATCGAGCAGGATGCGCTGACTGGAGCCCTCGTGTGCTCGGCACCCGGGCCTGCCTGGAGGCTCGCAATCGATCCCGTCGCCGTGTCATCAGCCCGGAAGGACCCTGAAGCGAGAAAGCAGGTCCTCACAGAGGTTACAAGAGTCCGGTGGATCAACGATGCCATCGCGGAACGCACGACGATGCTTGCCGAACTGGGCGGCGCGCTCATCGCTTCGCTTGCTCCATACCTCGCCAACCAGTCGGACCGGCCGTCGCGTGTCCCAGTGGAGCGTCTGATACAGGCAACCGGGATGTCGCGAACGGTGATGGTCCGTGCACTTCGCCGCAAATATGTGAAGACCCCTCGTGGCACTTTCAGACTCCGTTCGATGGTGATGGACCGGTGGCAGACCGCGGCGGCCCCGGCCAAAGAGGCAGTCGCACTGCTGCTCCAGTCCGACAAGGGCGCGACAGCCATGAGCGACCGGGAGATAGCGGGGCGCCTCGCAAACCAGGGCATCCACATCAGTCGACGAACCGTCGCCAAGTATCGTCTCTCACTCGGAATCCCTGCTCGCTACTTCAGGAACAATTCATAACCTTCTGTTTTCATTTTGCCGGCATTCGGATATCATGTGTATACGTTGCCGTTCCGGTTCGGCCGGTGCGGCCCATTTCCTACGGAGGTAGACTATGGCAAAGATTGCAATCAACGGACTTGGCAGAGTCGGTCGGCAGGTACTGAAGCATCTCATCACGCGTTATCCAGAAATCGAGATTGTCGCCGCCAATGATATCACAGATGAGCAGACGCTGGCACACCTATTGAAGTATGATTCGAACTACGGCACCTGGGACATCGATATCGAGGGCAAGGAAGGCGCAATCGTCATCGGCGGCCGCGAAGTCAAGATCTTCCGTGAGAAAGATCCTGCCGCTCTGCCGTGGGGCAGCCTGGGTATCGATATCGTCATCGAATCGACTGGAGTCTTCACGGACGCCGACAAGGCTCGCGGACACATAACCGCCGGCGCCAAGAAAGTCCTGATCACCGCTCCTGCGAAGGGTGAGGATATCACGATCGTTCTGGGCGTGAACGAGCACCTTCTGGATGTATCCAAGCATAGCATCATCTCCAATGCCTCCTGCACGACAAACTCACTGGCTCCCGTGGTCAAAGTGCTCAATGACAACTGGGGCGTCGAGAAGGGCTATATGACCACCGTCCACAGCTATACGCTGGATCAGCGCATTCTCGATGCTCCGCACAAGGACCTGCGCCGAGCCCGCAATGCCGCCACCAACATCATCCCCACAACGACAGGCGCAAGCAAGGCCGTCGCACTGGTCATTCCGGAGATGAAGGGCAAGCTGGATGGTATCTCCCTGCGTGTCCCCACGTCCACTGTCTCCCTCACCGTGTTCGATGCTGTTCTCAGCAAGCCAGCCACCAGGGAAGAAATCAATGCGGCACTCAAAGAGGCTTCCGAGACGAAGATGAAGGGTTTTCTCGGGTACAACGAACTACCTCTGGTCTCTTCCGACTACCGTGGCACGATCTACTCGGGCATTGTCGATGGCCTTTCCACCAAGTCGAGCGGCACTCTCGTACAGGTTCTCAGCTGGTACGATAATGAGTGGGGCTATAGCGCAAGGGTCGCTGACCTCACGAAGCTCATCGTCACGAAGGCATCCTACTAGGGGCATCGTCATGACGAAACGGAGTATCAAGGATCTCGACGTTCAGAACAAGAGAGTACTTCTGAGAGTCGACTACAACGTCCCTGTGTCAAAGGATGGAGCGATTACCGATGACAAGCGCATCCTCGAGACACTGCCGACCATTCGGTATCTGCTCGACAAGAACGCCACCGTCATCCTCGTGACGCACATGGGCCGTCCCGATGGAAGAATCGTGGAATCGCTGCGGCTGGACAAGATAGCGCAGAGGCTGTCGTCTCTGCTGGGCAAGCCGGTCAACAAGCTCAATTCAGTTATCGGTCCTGACGTCACGGAAGTCGTCGCAAACGCCAAGCCAGGCGATATCATCATGCTCGAAAACGTGCGGTTCCTCAAAGAGGAGAAGAATGGCTCCGAGGAACTCGCAAAGAAGCTCGCCGCCCTCGCGGACGTCTACGTGGACGATGCGTTTGCTACTGCTCATCGGCCCGATACCTCGGTTGCCGGCGTACCCCAGTTTCTCCCGTCGGCAGCAGGCTTCCTGCTCGAGAAGGAGATTGATGTTCTTGAGACCGTTACGACATCTGCCAGGAAACCCTTCATTGCCATCCTGGGTGGCGCCAAGGTTTCCGACAAGATCGGTCTCATCAAGAACCTGTTGACCAAGACCGACGCGATTCTCATTGGCGGTGGCATGGCGTTCACCTTCCTGAAGGCTATGGGATACGCCATTGGGTTCTCCCTTGTGGAAGAAGACTACCTCAAGGTCGCCGACGAGATCATCGAAGCGGCCAAGACACGGGGAACCCGTCTCCTCCTCCCTATGGACGTCATTGTCACGAACGAGATCAAGGCCGGAAGCTCGCACCGCATCGTCGACATTGAAGAGATTCCCGCGGATCAGATTGGCGTAGACATCGGTCCAAAGACCATCCAGGCATTTGAGGAGGAGATCGCGAAGGCGAGTACCATCATCTGGAACGGACCGATGGGAGTCATCGAGATCGATGAGTTCGCCGAAGGCACCAAGTCTCTCGCACGGATCGTCGCTATGAGGTCAGACGCGCTGACCGTCGCCGGCGGAGGTGAAACCGCCTCGGTCATCGACGCATTGAATCTCCAGCATGACTTCAAGCACGTGTCCACCGGTGGTGGAGCGTTCCTGGAATACCTTGAAGGCAAGCAACTTCCTGGCATCGAAGCTATCGATTCGGTGGACTAGTGCGCTTTAGCACTTGAAATCGAAGCGGCTTTCCGTATAATAGCTCTCGTTACCGGAGGTTCACGTTGCTAAAAACTGTTCTGGAAATTGTCATGGCTTTGGTTGCAGTGGGCGACATCCTTGCGATCCTGTTCATGGACCCCAAGGGTAGCGGATTAGGCTCGATTTCAGGCAGCGCAACCGTGTTCAACTCGCGCAAGCCCAAGGATGCTCTCCTTGACCGGCTTGCGGTTGTTCTATCCATTGCGTTTGTGGGATTGTCCCTGGTACTGGTAGTCTTCAAGTTCTAGGGTAGCTCCAAGCCTCGTGCCGGGTTGGCGGAATTGGCAGACGCGTGCGTTTAAGGGGCGCATGGAGCAATCCGTGTGGGTTCAATTCCCACCCTCGGCACCATCCGTATGAATACCACAATCCAGGGGCGGATAGTTCAGCGGTAGAACGCTTGCCTTACAAGCAAGAAGTCGCAGGTTCGAATCCTGTTTCGCCCACCAACAGTGCGATATTGTTGCTTGACGGTGGGACCGCTCATCGGGCCAGGCGCACGGTGAGCGGTTTCTTTGAAGTAGTGTGCCGAGATAGCTCAGTTGGTAGAGCAGGGGACTGAAAATCCCCGTGTCGACGGTTCAATTCCGCCTCTCGGCACCATTCTTGTATCCGGACTCGATCGTCCCGGTCCATGAAACGATACCCCGGTCAGCCGTCCTCGGAAACGCAATCGCCGCCACAATGCTCTGTGAGCAGGGCGGCAACGAGTGTTCCGTCGAGCTGTCAATTCACGTACTGGTCACGCCTTGTTCTCCGGAGACTCCGCCGCTTTCACCGCCAGTGCAGCCTCGATACGCTCTTTCTGGATCAAACAACCGAGTGCGTAAGGCTTCAGGAGGGCACCGCTGGTCGCGTGGTTGTTGGCTAGGCACCCGCCACTGCAGTAGAAACGTGCCCAGCAACTACCACACTCCTCTTTGGCAAACAGGAAGTTGGCGTGAGCAAACTCCGCTACCAGCTCAGGACGCTCCAGCGTCGGGCTCATGAGGACATTCCCTATCCTGTACTCCTGAACGCCATCAAACTGGTGACAGGGGAACACGTCTCCATTGGGAGCAACAGCCATGTATTCGACACCGGCACCACATCCGTAGATGCGCTTGCTGAGACATGGGCCCGCTTCGAGGTCCAGCCTGAAGTGAAAGAAATCGAACCCCGCACCTGAGCCCAGCTCACTGAGGAAGTACGCGATGAGTTCCTCATACTGGGCGCGAATTACCGGAAGGTCACTGTTCTGAAGGGCAAGGGCCGAGTCTGCCGAAAGCACGACAGGCTCCATCGAGATGTACTTGAACCCCAGGCCATGGAGTTCTCGAACGCTCTCGGCAAATGTCAGCGTGTTGCGTGCGTACGTCCCCCGCACAAAGTAGCCGCCACTATCGCGCGTCCGCGTGAAGTGCCGAATCCGTTCAATGATGGTATCGAAGGTGCCACGCCCATCCTTGAAGACACGGTTGGCATCATTGGCCCTCCGACCGCCATCCAGGCTGAGGACAACAGACACATCATTCGCCTCGAGCACCGGGAACATGTCATCTCGAAGTAATGAGCCGTTGGTCGTCAGCGTGAACCGCCACTTCTTCAGGGGATAGGTTGACCGCGCGTACACCATGGTGTCAACCACAACACCCCAGTTCATAAGCGGCTCACCGCCGAAGAAGTCGACCTCGACGTTCTTGTGGCTACCGCTCTCTCGCACCAGGAAATCGATTCCTGCACGGGCAACCTCCCGTGTCATCAACGTCGTGTCGCCACGGTAGTCGCCCCCATGAGCGAAACAATACAGGCATGAGAAGTTGCACTCATGCGCGACATTGAGGCACAGGGACTTCAGTGTCAACACCGATGCGTCTTCTGTCGGCCGTGTTGCCGGAGTGAACAGACACCCTGCAGCGATAAGCTGCTCGAGCTCACCTTCGATCTCGGTGACTGTCGGGGCGTCCAAGCCTGTCAGGCGTTGGACGGATGCGCCCTCCGCCCAGGTGTCTGCGAGAACCACCTGGAGATATCGGTAGACTCGCTCGTCAAGCGAGAAGATCGACCCTGAGGGGACGTCCAGGAGCACAAAAAAACCGCCTCTCTCGAAGAGATGAGTCGAGGCGGGTACGATGCGGGAGAGCGCCACGAGCTACCAGATGAACCGCTCGGGCTTCTTCCTGGTTTCGCAGACCTGGTTGCCTACGGTCGAGGACGTCTTGCAAGCGGATTTGCAGGGAGTCTGGCACTCACGACACGCCTTCGCAAGCTTGTCGTCAACGTCAATGGTCTTTGCTGCTACCACCTTGATGAACTTCACAGTGTTGCTCCCTTCTCAAACCAGGATTTTGTCCACATAATATCCACGATAAGCAGCGATAAGTCAAGAGGCCCAGCATGAAAACCGTCTATCTCGTGCGTCACGCCGAAACGACCTGGAATCTCGAGGGCAGAGTCCAGGGCAGCCGCGATACGCCCTTGTCCATCGATGGCCTTGCCCAGACAGCCAAGACTGTAGCATATCTCTCGGCTCTCCGATTCGACACGGTCTTCACAAGTCCGCTGAGTCGTGCACGTGCCATCGCCGAACCCGTGGGTGTCAACCTGGGCATGTCGCCCATCGTCGTGCTCGAATTACGGGAGATCGAGTTCGGAAGCTGGGAAGGGCACACGTGGAACGAAGTTGGGGCCATGTACCCCGCAACGTTGGCGGCATGGGAACTCAAGTCGCCAGAAGCACGGCCAGATGGGGGCGAGTCTCTGGCTGAGGTAGGCCGCCGCGCGGGAAAGGTACGTTCGATGATCGAATCCAGTTGCGGGAACTTCGTGCTTGTCGTCGCTCACGGGGGGTTCAATCGTGTCCTCATGTCCGTTCTACTGGACCTTCCGCTTAGCAGCTGTACCAGCTTGGCCCAGCCAAACGCCAGCATTTCGGTCTTCGAGGCCGAGACCAGCAAG